>DVGD01000047.1 GCA_018712905.1 Candidatus Avoscillospira stercoripullorum
AGCGCTATGAATTCTGCTGGATCGTGGACTTCCCCATGTACGAAATCGGCGAGGAGTCCGGCGAGCTGGAGTTCTGCCACAACCCCTTCTCCATGCCCAACGGCGGATTGGAGATCCTCGAGAAGGCCGAGCGGGGCGAGATCGATCCCCTGTCCATCACCGCCTTCCAGTATGACCTGGTGTGCAACGGCGTGGAGCTCTCCTCCGGCGCCGTGCGAAACCACGACCCCGAGATCATGATCAAGGCCTTTGAGCTGGTGCGCCTGGGCGAGGAGGATGTGAAGAGCAAGTTCCCCGCCATGTACAACGCCTTCTGCTACGGTGCGCCGCCCCATGCGGGCATCGCCCCCGGCGTGGATCGCATGGTCATGCTCCTGGCCGGCGAGGAGTCCATCCGGGAGATCATCCCCTTCCCCATGAACAAGAACGCCCAGGATATCATGATGGGCGCCCCCTCCACCGTGGAGCAGAAGCAGCTCGACGAGCTGCACATCGCCATCACGGCCAAGGAAGAGTAAGGATTTGCCCCCAAAAAACGCGCTGCATCGCTGCAGCGCGTTTTTTCTATGCCTCCCGGATGTGTTTGCGGATCCGCTCGAGGATCATCTCCTGGGCAACCAGGTTTTTGCCGCCCTCGGGCACCACCAGGTTGGCGTTTTTCTTGCTGGGCTCCACGAACTGCTCGTGCATGGGCTTGACCGTGGTGAGGTATTGCTCGATCACCGATTCGAGGGTTCTCCCCCGCTTTTTGACGTCCCGCTTGATACGGCGGCACAGCCGCACGTCGGCGTCGGCGTCCACGAAGATCCGAATGTCCATCTCGTCGCAGAGCGCCTTGCTTTCAAAGATCAAGATGCCCTCCACCACGATCACCGGCTTGGGCTCCACCAGAAGCACCTCCCGGCTGCGGTTGTGCACCGTGTAGTCATAGACCGGGCAGTGGATGGGGCGCCCCTCCTTCAAAAGCTTCAGGTGCTCGATCATCAAATCGGTATCGAAGGCGTCGGGGTGGTCGTAGTTGAGCCTGGCGCGCTCGTCGTAGGTGAGATCGTCGTGGGCCTTATAGTAATTGTCGTGGCTGAGCACCGTGATGGCCTCGCCGAAGCAGTCCACCAGTCCCTTGACCAGGGTGGTCTTGCCGCTGCCGGAGCCGCCGGCAATACCGATCATCAAGACATCAGCCATGGGCGCCTCCCCGGACAATGCCGTAAATCAGAGGCTGGGCTTCCGGCTTTTCCTCGCCCCAGGTCAGGGCGGCGGTGAATCGCGCCTCGGCCTCGGGAAGCGTGGCGGGCTGGTTGGTGTGGAGCCAGGCCAGCACCTCGCCGGCCTCCACATAGTCGCCGGTGGTCTTTTCCAGGACGATTCCCGCCGCCGGGTCAATGGTGTCGCCCTTCTGCCGCCGTCCGGCGCCCAGGATGGACGAGGCGATGCCCACGCCCTCGGCGTCCATATGGGTGAGGTAGCCGCTGCGCTGCGCCAGCACCGGGTGCTTTTCCGCCGCCTGGGGCAGGCGGGTAAAGTCGGTGAGCGCCGCCGCGTCGCCGCCCTGGGCGGCCACCCATTTTTCCATGGTCTCCATGGCGCGGCCGGAGTCGATGGCCTCGGTGACCCGCTCCGTGGCCTCGGCCACCGTCCAGCCGTGGCAGAGGGAGAGCATCTGCGCCGCGAGGGCGCTGCACAGCTCCCGCAGGGCGCCGGGCTTGCCCCGCAGCACGTCCACGGCCTCCATGACCTCCAAGGCGTTTCCGATGTACATGCCCAGGGGCAAGTCCATGTTGGTAATCAGGGCGGCCATGTTCCGCCCGCAGGCCGAACCGATGGACACCATGGTCTCGGCCAGGGCGCGGCCGTCGGCCTCGGTCTTCATAAAGGCGCCGGAGCCGCACTTCACATCCAGGACAATGGACTTGGCGCCCGCCGCCAGCTTCTTCGAGAGAATGGACGAGGCGATGAGGGGCATGGAGTCCACCGTGGCGGTGACGTCCCGCAGGGCATAGAGCTTTTTATCCGCCGGGGTGAGATCGCCGCTCTGGCCGATGACGGCCACGCCGATCTCCTCCACCTGGCGGCGGAAGGCCTCGGGGGTGAGGGTGGTCTGGAAGCCAGGGATGGATTCCAGCTTGTCCACGGTGCCGCCGGTGTGCCCCAGACCCCGGCCGGACATCTTGGCCAGCTTGCCGCCGAGAGACGCCACGATGGGCGCGACAATCAGAGTGGTCTTGTCCCCCACGCCGCCGGTGGAGTGCTTGTCCACCGAGTAGCGGCCGAAGGCGCTCAAGTCCACCGTGTCGCCGGAATGCTCCATGGCCTGGGTGAGCGCCACGGTCTCCTCCCGGGTCATGCCCCGGAAGTACACGGCCATGGCCCAGGCGGCCATCTGGTAATCGGGGATCTCCCCTCTGGTATAGCCGCCGATGAGGAAGTCGATCTCGGCCTTGGTAAGCTCCAGGCCGTTTCTCTTTTTTTCAATGAGGTCTACGGTGCGCATGGCTTTGCCTCCTTATCGCTGTCCCTTGTCGTAGGGGATGCCCTCGGCCTTGGGGGCACGGGAGTTCTTGGACGTGAAGGCCAGAATCACCATGGACGCCAGGAAGGGCATCATGTTATAGACCTCCTTGGTCATGTTGAGGGCGCTGAGGAAGGTGGAATCGTAGATATTGGCCAGCGCCTTGAACACGGCGAAGAACATAGCCGCCAGGAAAATTCTGCCCGGCTTCCACTGGCCGAAGATCATCACGGCCAGCGCCAGGAAGCCCATGCCGGTGACGCCGCCTTCAAAGTTCCAGATCTGCACCGCCGGGACGATGTAGGCAAGGCCGCCCAGGCCGCCCAAAAAGCCCGAGATGAGGACGCCCGCCCAGCGCATCCGGTACACGTTGATGCCCACGGAGTCCGCCGCCTGAGGATGCTCGCCGCAGGCCATCAGGCGCATGCCGAAGCGGGTCTTGTAGAGCACCACCATGGACACGATGAGCAGCACCACGCCCACCACCAAAAACCAGTTGACGGTGATGGGGCCGATGTTGAAGAGGAAGTCGGCGTTGACAAAGGTGAGCTTGGGGGACTGGGTGGTGGTATTGTAGCGCTTGACCAGCACCAGCGCCACAGCTGTCGCCAGGAGGTTCAAGGCCGTGCCGCCGATGGTCTGGTCGGCCTTTAAGTTGATGGAGGCAAAGGCCAGCAGCGCCGAATAGGCAAGCCCCGAAAGCCCCGCCACGGCCATGCAGAGGAACACCTTGGCAAAGGCGCTGATCTCCGGCGGCAGGTTCACCAGCACCAGAAGTCCCATAACGCCGCCGATGACCATGATGCCCTCCAGGGCGATGTTGATGATGCCCGAGTGCTCCGAGAAGCAGCCGCCCAGGGCGACCAGCATCAGGACGATGCCATAGATCAGGGTGTACTTAATCAGCAGTGTCATTGCCCTTGGCCTCCTTTCTGCCCTTGCCGGCGAAGAGCCGGATGAGACCCCGGCGCACCCAGCCGCGGAAGAGGCTGGAGAAGGCGCACAGGTAGATGATGATGCCCGAGACCACGTCGGCGATCTCGCCGGGGAAATAGAGCTGGGTCATCTGGGCGCCGCCGGTGGAGAGGTGGGAGATGAAGAGTCCCGAGAAGATGCAGCCCACCGGGTGCAGCGACGCGAGCAGCGCCACGGAGATGCCGTCAAAGCCCATGCTGGGCAGGGTGGTGGAGTCCTGGGGATTCCACTGGGCGCCGCCGGCCAGGTAATAAAGCCCCGCGCCGAAGCCCGCCAGCGCCCCGGCAATGACCATGGCCAGGATGATGGAGCGCTTTTCGTTGATTCCGGCGTACTTGGCGGCGTGGGGGTTGTGGCCGCAGGCCTTTAATTCATAGCCGAAGGTGGTGCGCTTTAACACGATGAGCACCACCACCGCCACGAGTACCGCCAGGAAGATGGCAATGGAGATGGAGCCATATTTGAACGTCTCATAGAGATCCCAGCCGAAGAGCTTGGAGGGGATCAGGGACTGGGGGCTCACCTCCTTGATGGCGTAGGTCTTGGCCTGGGCGGCGTTGTACATGATGCCGTAGCCACGGCCGTAGGTGATGGTATTCACGGCGTAGAGCCCCACCCAGTTGAACATGATGGAGGTGATGACCTCGTTGATGTTGAGGTAGGCCTTGAAGAGGCCGGGGATGGCGCCCCACACGGCGCCGAAGACCGTGGCGAAGAGGAGGCACAGCCACCAGGGAAGGTGCAACACCAGGGCGGCATAGAGCCCGCCGAAGGCGCCCACGGTGTACTGCCCCGCCGCGCCGATGTTGAAAAGACCGGTCTTGAAGGCGAAGGCCACCGAGAGGCCGCAGAGGATCAGCGGCGCGGCCTCCACGATCTCCTGCCCCAGGGTGCTCAGGTGCATGCCCACCTTGGCCAGGGATTCATTGGTGGCGTTGCGGAACCCCGCCTGGAGAATGGGCACAAAGCCGTCCTTCCAGGCATGCTGGGCGTCCAGCGCCAGGAGCACCACAAGTCCCAGCGCCAGGCCGATGACAATGGCGATCAGGGCGGCCGCCACCGACGAGAGCCCGCCCAGGCTCCGATCCAGCAGGGTCGAGGTTGGTTTCTTATCCATGGCAGCCTCCTTACAGCTCCATCCGCTTGGCGCCGGCCATGTAAAGACCCAGCTCCTCCACGGTGACGGTTTTGGGGTCGAACTGTCCCACCAGCTCGCCCTCGTACATGACCAGAATCCGGTCGGAGAGGTTCATCACCTCGTCGAGCTCCAGCGACACCAGAAGCACCGCCTTGCCCGCGTCCCGCACGGCCAGAATCTGATGGTGGATATACTCAATGGCGCCCACGTCCAAGCCCCGGGTGGGCTGGACGGCCACCAGGAGCTCGGGATCCTTGTCGATCTCCCGGGCGACGATGGCCTTCTGCTGGTTGCCGCCGGACATGGCGCGGGCGGGGGTGAGGCTCCCCTGGCCGCTGCGAACGTCGTACTGCTCGATAAGCCGGTCGGAGTAGGCACGCATGGCCGGGAAGTTCAAAAAGCCCGCCTTTTGAAACTCCGGCTGCCAATACCGCTGGAGCACCATGTTTTCCTCCAGAGTATAGTCCAGCACCAGGCCGTGCTTGTGGCGATCCTCGGGGATGTGGCTCATGCCGGCGCGGCTGCGGCGGCGCACCGTAGCATGGGTGATGTCCTGCCCCAGGAGCTTGACGCTGCCGCCGCCCACACGGCTGAGGCCTGTGAGGGCGTGCACCAGCTGGGTCTGGCCGTTGCCCTCAATGCCCGCCAGACAGAGAATCTCCCCCCGGCGCACGGTGAAGGACACGTCCTTGACGGCGTTTCCCTTGTGAACCTTGGAGGGCACCGTGAGGTGGGAGACCTCCAGCACCACCTCCCCGGGCTTGGCGGGAGCCTTGTCGATGGTGAGCTCCACCTGCCTGCCCACCATCATGGCCGAGAGCGCCTCAGGGGTGGTGTCGGCGGTGTTGACGGTGCCGATGCACTTGCCCTTGCGGAGCACCGTGCACCGGTCGGCCACGGCCATGATCTCCGAGAGCTTGTGGGAGATGAAGAGGATGCTCTTGCCCTCGGCGGCCAGGTTTTTCATCACCGCCATGAGCTCCTCGATCTCCTGGGGCGTCAAGACGGCGGTGGGCTCGTCGAAAATCAGGATTTCGTTGTCACGATAGAGCATTTTGAGAATCTCGGTGCGCTGCTGCATGCCCACGGTGATGTCCTCCACCTTGGCGTCCAGATCCACCTTGAGGCCATAGCGCTCGGAAAGCGACTGCACCTTCTCCCGCGCCTGCTGCTTCTGGAGGAAGCCAAACCGGGTGGGCTCCACGCCCAGGATGATATTGTCGAGCACCGTGTAGCACTCCACCAGCTTGAAGTGCTGGTGCACCATGCCGATGTGGAGAGCGTTGGCGTCGTTGGGATCGCGGATGGTGACAGGCTGGCCGTTTTTCAAAATGGTGCCGTGCTCGGGCTGGTAGAGGCCGAAGAGCACGCTCATGAGGGTGGATTTTCCCGCGCCGTTTTCGCCGAGAAGCGCGTGAATCTCCCCCTTTTTCAGCTGGAGGGTGATGTCGTCGTTCGCCCGGATTCCCGGGAACTCCTTGGTGATATGCAGCATTTCAATGACGTATTCCGCCAATTTCATCACTCCCAACGCCGGCGCTGCGGCGAGATTTGTGGAATATGTATAGTATACTAGATTTTCCGCCAATTGAAAAGGGAGGCAGACAAATTTTTAGGCGCCGCGCGGGCGGTTCCCCTTCCGTCTTCTCGTAGGGGCGGGGTTTATCCCCGCCCACGGGTCGATCGGAGATCGACCCCTACAAGGTGCGGTGCAGCACCGGGAGCCTCGGGGAAATCGCAGGTGCGGCACGGGCGGCCATAAAGGCCGCCCCTACGAGCATACCCGCAGCCTGGTGCGGATGCGGTGAAAATGACGCAAAAACCCCTGCGGCGTTTACCGCAGGGATTCCGATCCAATTTACAATACCTTGCTCAGGAAATCCTGGAGGCGGGGGTTTTGGGGGTTCTCAAACACCGCTTTGGGCTCGCCCTCTTCGAGGATGTGTCCCTGATCCATGAACAGCACCCGGCTGCCCACTTCCCGGGCAAAGCCCATCTCGTGGGTGACCACCACCATGGTCATGCCCTCGTGGGCAAGCTCCTTCATGACGTCCAGCACCTCGCCCACCATCTCGGGATCCAAGGCCGAGGTGGGCTCATCAAAGAGCATGAGCTTGGGCTTCATGGCCAACGCCCGGACGATGGCGATGCGCTGCTTCTGGCCGCCGGAGAGCTGCGCCGGGTAGGACTCGGCGCGGTCGGCCAGACCCACCCGCTTTAAGAGGCGCATGGCCTCCTCGTCGGCCTCGGCCTGGGTCATGCGCTTGGTGCGCACCGGCGCCAGGGTGATGTTCTTGCGGATGGTCATGTTGGGGAAGAGGTTAAAGTGCTGGAACACCATGCCCATCTGCCGCCGGATGCCGTTGATGTCCACCTTGGGATTGGTGATCTCGGTGCCCTCGAAGGTGATGGTGCCGGCCGTGGGAGTCTCCAGCAGGTTGAGGCACCGAAGGAACGTGGATTTGCCCGAGCCGGAGGGGCCGATGATGACCACCTTTTCGCCGGGATGGATGTGCTGGTCGATGTTGTCCAGCACCAGGTTGTCCCCAAAGGATTTGCAAAGTCCCTTAACGTCGATCACTCTGCCTTAGCCTCCTTTCCAGTTTGCCCTGGAGCCAGGTGAAGATCATCACCAGCACCAGATAGATGCAGGCCGTGCCCACCAGGGGGAACATCTGCTCGTAGTTGCGGTCGGCAATGGCGCGGGCGAAGTAGAGCACCTCTTTGCCGCCGATGACGCTGATGAGGGAGGTGTCCTTCAAAAGGATGATGAACTCATTGCCCAGCGCCGGCAAAATGGCCTTGAAGGCCTGGGGGATGACGATAAAGCGCATGGTGTCGGCATAGCCAAGACCCAGCGAGCGGCCTGCCTCGGCCTGGCCGGGATCCAACGACATGAGGCCGCCGCGGATGATCTCGGCCACATAGGCGCCGGAGTTGATGCCCAGCGTCAGCGTGCCCACCAGGGTGAACTGCCGGCTGGACTTGAAGATGACAAAGCTCATAATCAGGAGCTGTACCATCATGGGGGTGCCGCGGATGATGGTCACATAGACCTTGCAGATAAAATTGACAATGCCCAGGAAGAAATTCTTCTGTCCCAGCCGCTGCTGATCGTGGGCCGTGCGGATCACCGCCACCACAATGCCCAGCAAAATGCCCAAGAGCAGCGCCATGGCCGTGACCATCAGCGTGACGCCCACGCCCTCCAGATACTGCTGCCAGCGGTTGCCTTCGATAAATGCCTGATAGAACTTGACGAATGCCGTCTGCCACGCGGGCAGCGCTTCACCGGCCTTCATCATTTCCTTCCAGATGGTATAGTTCTGTACCAGATCCATGGCCATCCCCTTTCTTTCTCTCAACATGCCGAAAAAGGCGGCAGTTTGCCGCCCTTTTCGGACTACACGGAATTATTCCGCGGTGATGTAGGTGTCGATGATGCTCTGGACGGTGCCGTCGGCAATGAGCTCGTCCAGGGCGCCGTTGATGGCGTCCAGAAGCGCGGTGTTGCCCTTGGCCACGCCGATGGCATAGTCCTCGGTGACCCACTCAGTGTCCAGGATCTTGAGGCCGGGGTTCTCAGCCACGAAGGTCTGGGCGGGGGCGTTGTCGATGATGACGCAGTCCACCTGGCCGTTCTTCAGCGCCTGGACAGCGGACAGGCCGTTGTCAAAGCCGATGACAGCGTCCTCGCCGTAGCCGCCGTTCTCGGGGGAGTCGGAGGCGTAGGTGAAGCCGGTGGTGCCCTTCTGGGTGCCGATGAGCTTGCCCTCGATGTCATCCAGGGTGGTGATGGGGGAATCCTCGGTGACGATGACCACCTGCACGCCGGTGGCGTAGGATTCGGAGAAGTCCATCACAGCCAGGCGGTCTTCATTGACGGTGACGCCAGCCATGACCATGTCGCTCTTACCGGACTGGGCAGCCTCCAGGGCAGCGGTGAAGTCCATGTCGTCCACCACCAGCTCGAGACCCAGCTTCTGGGCGATGGCATAGGCGATTTCCACGTCGATGCCCTCGTAGCCGGTGCCCTGGAAGCCCTCGCCGTCGGCCACCATCTCATAGGGAGGGAAGGCGGC
>DVGD01000296.1 GCA_018712905.1 Candidatus Avoscillospira stercoripullorum
CCGCCAGATCGCTGCTTTGACGATTGGAAGCCGCTTTTGGCGCTGGGGAAAATTGCAGACAGCTGCCTGGTTTGCACCCAGGATCGCTTCCATGTGGAGCCGGCTGAGGCGGCGCTGAAGCTTGGGTATCATGTGCTATGCGAAAAGCCCATGCACCCCGAGGCCGAGGCCTGCGTGGTGCTGGTGGAGGCGGCAAAGGCCTCGGGCAAAACGCTCACCATCTGCCATGTCCTGCGGTATTCGCCCTTCTTCACCCAGATCAAGAAGCTCCTGGACGAAGGACGTATCGGCCAGGCGGTGTCGGTGCAGCACATCGAGTCCGTGGGCTTTTTCCACCAGGCGCATAGCTTCGTCCGGGGCAACTGGCGCAGCAGCCGCGAGAGCAGCCCCATGATTTTGCAAAAGTCCTGCCACGATATGGACATTCTCCTCTGGCTTCTGGGAAAGCATTGCCTCCAGGTGTCGAGCTTTGGCTCCCTGACCCATTTCACCCCTGAGAACGCCCCGGCGGGCAGCACCGAGCGCTGCCTGGATGGCTGCCCCCACACGGCCACGTGCCCCTATTACTGCGCCAGGCTCTACGAGGAGGATGCCGCAGGCTTCCGCCGGGTTGTCTCCCTGGACGACAGCCCTGAGGCTGTCACCCGGGCGCTCAAGACGGGGCCTTATGGCCGATGCGTTTACCGCTGCGACAACGATGTGGTGGATCATCAGGTGGTAAACCTGCTCTTTGAGGGCGGCGTCACGGCCAGCTTTACCATGTGCGCCTTTACCCAGCGCTGCACCCGAATCCTCAATATCATGGGAACGATGGGGCAGATCCAGGCGGACATGGGGAAGAACCAGATTGTGGTTTCAGATTTCTTGACCGGCAACCGGGAGGAGATCACCGTGCGCATTCCCCGGGGCGGCCATTCCGGCAGCGATACGGGGCTCATGGAGGGCTTTGTGCGCACGGTGGAGAGCAATGGTGCCTACCAGGTTTCATCGGCAGAGGACAGCTTGGAGAGCCACCTGATGGCCTTGGCGGCGGAGGAGAGCCGCCTGACCGGCCAGACTGTAGACCTGCTGGCCTTCCGAGAGAAATACGCGGAATAACAGACCCAGTTCAGGCAGAGCGGTCAATGCGGATGAAATCGCCGTGGGCGGGAAATCGTCATGTGAAATGCACCACCGCACCCTGTAGGGGCGGATTGTATATCCGCCCGTGCCGCAGTGGGTTGTGGGGAGGCTTTTTGCGCCGCTTGGGCGGCGCGGGTCGATCGGAGATCGACCCCTACAGCTGCGGCGTGGTAGGCGGGCTCGCACACGGGACGATGTTGCCCGCTACAGATACAAAAAAACCCCCAAGGCTTTGCGAGCCTTGGGGTTTTTGCTTGGAAGATTAGCTGTACACAGCCAGCAGGAAGCCGGCAGCGATGGCCGAGCCGATGACGCCGGCCACGTTGGGACCCATGGCGTGCATCAGGAGGAAGTTGGAAGGATTCTCCTTCTGGCCGACCTTCTGGGACACACGGGCGGCCATGGGCACGGCGGACACGCCGGCGGAGCCAATGAGGGGGTTCACCTTGCCGCCGGTGAGGACGTACATCACGTCGCCACCCAGGAGGCCGCCGACGGTGGAGATGCCGAAGGCCACCAGACCCAGCGCCACGATCTTCAGGGTGTCCAGGGTCAGGAACCGGGAGGCCACGGTGGTGGCGCCCACGGAGATGCCCAGGAACACGGTGACGATGTTCATGAGGGCGTTCTGCACGGTGTCGCTGAGGCGCTCGGTGACGCCGCACTCACGCCACAGGTTACCCAGCATCAGGCAGCCGATCAGGGGCGCGGTGGAGGGCAGGAGCAGGATGACGAAGATGCTGACCACGATGGGGAAGATGATCTTCTCGGTCTTGGTGACCACACGGGTCTGCTCCATCTTGACCTGCCGCATCTTCTTGGTGGTGCAGAGCTTCATCAGCGGGGGCTGAATCAGGGGGATCAAGGCCATGTAGGAGTAGGCCGCGATGGCGATGGCACCCAGGAGCTCGGGAGCCAGGCGAGTGGTGAGGAAGATGGCGGTGGGGCCGTCCGCGCCGCCGATGATGCCGATGGAGGCAGCCTGGTTGCCGGTGAAGCCCAGGATCACGGCGGCGATGTAGGCCACGAACACGCCCAGCTGGGCGGCAGCGCCCAGGAGCAGGCTCTTGGGGTTGGAGAGCAGGGGGCCAAAGTCGGTCATGGCGCCGATGCCCATGAAGATGAGCGACGGGTAGACGCCTGCCTTGACGCCGATATAGAGGACGTCCAGGAGGCCGCCATCGTGCATAATGGTGCCAAAGCCGATTTCACCGGTGAGGAAGCGATCCCACAGCTCAGGGGTATAGAGGCTGCTGCCGGGGAGGTTAGTGAGTAGGGCGCCGAAGGCGATACCCACCAGCAGCAGGGGCTCAAACTGCTTGACAATGCCGAGGTAGAGAAGCACGCAGGCGACGACGATCATCACCAGGTACTTCCAGCCATCGCCCACAAAGAAGTAGCTAAAACCCGAGTCATTCCAGAGTTTTAACAGGGTTCCCAATACATCCATGAAAACCCCTCCTTACTGCAGAACGATCAGAGGCGCACCGGTCTCCACAACCGCACCCTTGGTGGTAACCACCTGGGCGATGGTGCCGTCGCGGGGAGCGACGATCTCATTTTCCATCTTCATGGCCTCCAGGATGACGAGAGTATCGCCGGCCTTGACAGCCTGACCCTGAGAGACGTTGACGCTGAGGATATTGCCGGGCATGGGAGCATCGACGGTCTCGCCGGCGGCCAGAGGCGCGGCAGGGGCGGCAGCGGCAGCAGGCGCCGGCGCAGCAGCAGGCGCGGGGGCGGCAGCGGGGGCAGCAACAGGGGCGGGCGCGGGGGCATAGGCCTCGTACTCGTCCACCAGCATGGCCTTGCCGGCCTCGACCTCGACCTCATACGTCTTTCCGTTGAGAGTGACCTTGTATTTCATCTTCACTTGACCTCCTTGATGGAAATGAACCGCAGCTCGTTGAGGGGACGGCCCATCTGGTTGGCCACAATGGCCATAATCATGGCAGCCTCTTTGTCGGGGGTGTCATAGAGCTTGAGCTTGCCGGCGGAACCGGGCGCAGGGGCAGCTGCGGGCGCAGCAGGGGCAGCGGCAGCAGGGGCTGCAGGCGCCGAGGCAGCTTCCTTGGCATTCTTGGCCGTCATGATCTTGCCCAGAATGATGACGACGATCATCAGCAGGTACAGGCCGAAGAATACCACGACATAGCCCAGCAGGGCGGTGAGCAGAGCGCCGCCGATGGACTCCGGGGTGCCGGAGGCAACAACGTTGGATAAGAACATACCCAAACCTCCTTACGCTTCTTCGATGACGTAGGTGGCGATGTTCTCTTCCTTGGCCTTGCGCTCCTCCAGGAACTTCTTGGCCTGATCGGGGAAGCAGATGTAGCTCATCACGTCCTCTTCGCTCCGGGCGAGGTCACCCAGGGCTTCCTTGGCGGCCTTGAAGTCCTCGCCGGTGCGCTTGGTGTCCTCGATGCGGCAGTCCACAGGCTTGCCGCCCTCGCCCAGGACCTTGGTTTCCAGCTCCTTGCTCACAGGGGCGGGGGCGATGCCGTACTCACCCTTGATGTAGTTCTTGACTTCCTTGGAGATCTGCTTGTAGCGCTCACCCAGCAGCACGTTGGTCACGGCCTGGTTGCCCACCATCTGAGAGAGGGGAGTGACCAGGGGAGGATAGCCCAGGTCGGCGCGGACAGCGGGGATTTCGGCCAGGGCGGCGTCAAACTTGTCCATGGCCTTCATGTCGGTGAGGTTGGCGATCATGTTGGAGAGCATGCCGCCGGGCACCTTGTAGACCAGCGCCTGGGCGTCGGTGCCCATGCTCTTGGGGTTGATGCGGCCGTTGTCGATGTACTTCTGCTTGATGGGCTTGAAGAAGTCGTTGACTTTATTGATGACTTCCTCGTTGAGGCCGGTCTCGATGCCGTACTGCTGCAGGGCATAGAACATGGTCTCGGTGGCGGGCTGGGAGGTGCCGCCCGAGAAGCAGGAGGTGGCGGTGTCGATGACATCGAT
>DVGD01000297.1 GCA_018712905.1 Candidatus Avoscillospira stercoripullorum
CCGGCCTTGACGCTCTCGAAGATCTCGTCGGCCAACTTGCCGTACTTGTCCAGCATGGAGAGGCACTTGGCGTTCATTTCCTCGGCCAGCGCCCGATCCTTTAAGGTCTTGGTGTTGATGAACACGTTGAGGGAGGCAGCCTGGAGGGCAGCCTTGACGCACACGGCGCCGCAGCCCGCGTCAGAGACGGCCAGACGGCTGCCCTTGGCGGCGAAGACGGCGATGGCATCCAGCGCCTCGCAGCAGAGCTCCATGATCTTCACCGGCACGCGGCAGGCCACGATGGTGGCCTCCTCGAGGATCTTGTCCCGGTCGGGATTGTCCTTGGGAATGCCATAGGCCTTGGAGAGGGGCTCAAAGCCCTCGGCGTCGGCGGGTACCTGGTCCAAAAGGTCGGTCTGGAGCTGGTCGCACTTTGCCTTGAGGGCAATAATTTCGGCCTCCACGTCGGCATATTTCTTCTTGCCTACGGTGAGGGAGCCCACCATATTGCCCAGCGCAGTGCCGATGGCACCCACCAGGGCGGCCGCGCCACCGCCGCCGGGCACCGGGGCGTTGGAGGCGAGAACGGTTACAAACTCGCGGCAGGAATTTTGCGTAAAATCCATGTCAATGTTCTCCTTATCAATCATGTAGGCCGCCCTGCGGCCAGAAAAATGTCCGGCGGCGGTTCGCCGCCGGACATGGCGTGGGACAATCTGAATTAGAACAGGCCGGAGATCTTGCCGGTCTCGTCCACATCGATGCGCTCAGCAGCGGGCACCTTGGGCAGGCCGGGCATGGTCATGATCTCACCGGTGAGGGCAACCAGGAAGCCAGCGCCGGCGGAAACCTTGATGTTGCGCACGGTAACGGTGAAGTCCTTGGGTGCGCCCAGCTTGGTGGCGTCGTCAGTGAGGGAGTACTGGGTCTTGGCCATGCAGATGGGCATCTTGTCGAAGCCAAGATCGGTGAGGGTCTTGATCTGCTTCTCGGCATTGGCAGTGAAGTTGACGTCCTTGCCGCCATAGATCTTGGTCACGATGGCCTCGATCTTCTCCTTGATGGACATGTCGAGATCATAGGCAAAGGTGAAGTCGTTGGGCTGATCGCACAGGCGGATGACTTCTTTGGCAAGCTCGATGCCGCCTTCGCCGCCCTTGGCCCACACTTCGGAGAGCGCCACGTTGACGCCCAGCTCCTTGCACTTGTCCTCGACGAGCTTGAGCTCAGCCTCGGTATCCAGCGGGAAGCGGTTGATGGCGACGACGCAGGGGAGTTTGTAGACGTTGGTGATGTTGGAAACGTGCTTGAGGAGGTTGGGAAGACCCTTCTCCAGGGCTTCCAGGTTCTCGTTGCCGAGATCGGCCTTGGGCACGCCGCCGTTGTACTTGAGGGCGCGGACAGTGGCCACGACCACCACGGCGGAGGGCTTCAGACCGGCCATGCGGCACTTGATGTCCAGGAACTTCTCAGCGCCCAGGTCAGCGCCGAAGCCGGCCTCGGTGATGGTGTAGTCAGCCAGGCGGCGTGCAATCTTGGTGGCGGTGACGGAGTTGCAGCCATGGGCGATGTTGGCGAAGGGACCGCCATGGACGAAAGCGGGGGTATGCTCCAGGGTCTGCACCAGGTTGGGCTTCAGGGCGTCCTTCAGGAGGGCGGCCATGGCACCCTGGGCATTGAGGTCGGCGGCGGTGACGGGCTTCTCGTCGTAGGTGTAGCCCACGATGATGCGACCCAGGCGCGCCTTGAGGTCGGTGATGTCGGAAGCCAGGCACAGCACGGCCATGATTTCGGAGGCGACGGTGATGTCGTAGCCGTCCTCACGGGGCACGCCATTGACGCGGCCGCCCAGGCCATCCACCACGAAACGGAGCTGACGATCATTCATATCCACGCAGCGGCGCCAGGTGATGCGGCGGGGATCGATGTTCAGCTTGTTGCCCTGATAGATGTGGTTATCGAGCATGGCAGCCAGCAGGTTGTTCGCAGCACCGATGGCGTGGAAGTCACCGGTGAAGTGCAGGTTGATATCCTCCATGGGGACGACCTGGGCGTAGCCGCCGCCGGCCGCGCCGCCCTTGACGCCGAAGACGGGGCCGAGGGAGGGCTCACGCAGGGCGACGAGAACGTTCTTGCCCAGCTTCTTCATGCCGTCGGCCAGACCCACAGTGGTGGTAGTCTTGCCTTCACCGGCGGGGGTGGGGTTGATGGCAGTGACAAGGACGAGCTTGCCGTCGGGGCGCTTCACATCGTTGAGGATGTTGTAGTCCACCTTGGCCTTGTACTTGCCGTACTGCTCCAGATACTTGTCATCCACACCGGCCATTTTGGCGATCTCGGTGATGGGGAGCATGGGGGTTTCCTGTGCGATTTCGATGTCGGATTTGTAGGTTGCCATGTTAAATTCTCTCCTTGTATTGAATTTGTGCCTACCGTTAGAGTGGATCGGCGCATACAGGATGTCCGGAGGTAGCCGTTAGAGTGGCGTAGCCCGGGGAACTGCGTAAGCAATTGGCAATTGATTACGTAGTTTTTTATCGATTAAACTTTATCATTTTCTGAGGCATCCGTCAATGTTCAATTGAGAAAAAAATAGGTGGAATTCCGGCGAGAAATTGTGCTCAATGCCAAATTTTTCCCGGCTTACAGATTCGCTTTGACGATGGAAATCATCAAATCCCCCGCCACCACCCGATCCTCCGGTGCAAATCCGCTGGCGAAGTTGTCCGAGTAGAGGATTTGGGCGCTGGGCGGGAACTCATCATCCCCTGCCCAGAGGAGGATTTGCATGGCGAATCCAGGCAAAAGCTCCAATTGATAGCCGGCGTCGCCGTGGGGGAGCTTTGTGGCGCCCAGCTTTTCCATGGCGGCGCAGAACTTCGGAATCTTGATGGCAAAGGTGAAGGCGGCGCGGGTGAGGCAGCGGCCGGTGAAGGGCTGGATGTAGAGCTCTCCCCAGGGCATCTCCCGGAAGGTCTTGAATTCGCCTGTGGCCTTTACGGCCTTGCCCTCCAGAAGATAGCGCAGTAAGAAGGTCTGCGCCGGGAGATATTTTAGGGCAAAGGCGCCTTCCTTTGTCTCGATTCGGTACTCCGGCCAGTAGATCCGGTAGTCGGTATCCACCAGGTGGAGGGTGAAGGCGGCGCCGTCGAAGGCCGTGCCCGTGCGGGCGGCGGCCTCCTGGGGGTCGAGGGAGCGGAACAGCTCCACATAGTGGGAAAAGGGAACCTCTTCCTTGTGATTTTCGATTTTTCTGGTGTCTGCCATGTTACATCTCCTGGATACTGTCGGGGAAGCGGGAGGCATCGGTGTGGGGCAGGAAGCAGGCGGCCACAAAGTTGTCCATATACCCCGGATGGGTGGAGAGCTCCACATAGGTCATGTTCCGCGCCAGCTCGGCGATCTTGTCGTTGGCCGCGTCGGAGAGCGCCATGGCGTAGGCGCCGGCCAGGGAGGAGTTGCCCACGTACTCGTATTTCTCCAGCTCCACCGCCGGGAACATGCCGATGAAGATGGCGTTCTTCATGTTGATGCCGCTGCCGATGCCGCCGGCCACGTAGACATGCTCCAAGATGGAGGCGTCCATGTCCATGGACGAGAGCAGGGTGTCGATGGCGGAGTAGATGGCGCCCTTGGCGCGGATGAAGCTTTCAATGTCCACCTCGGTGAGGGAGATTTCCCGGCCGGTGGCGGATTCGGCGGGTGTGGCCAGGATAAAGCGGCCGGTGCCGTGCTGATCCCGCTGCACGCGGCTGCCCTCGCGGACAAAGAGCCCCTTGGCGTTGATGATGCCGCAGCGGAAGAGCTCGGCGATCATGTCGATGATGCCCGAACCGCAGAGACCCACGGGCTTCTGGCCTTCCTCACCCACGATGGTGAAGGTCGGCTCCATGGTGGCGCAGTCAATGGTCACGGCCTCGATGGCACCGTCGGTGGCGCGCATGCCGCAGCTGATGTCGCCGCCCTCAAAGGCGGGACCTGCCGAGCAGGCGCAGGACATCATGAAGTCCTGGTTGCCGAAGACGATCTCACCGTTGGTGCCCAGGTCGACAAAGAGGCTATACTCTTCTTTCTTCCAGAGCAGGGTGGTGAACACGCCCGCGGTGATGTCGCCGCCCACATAC
>DVGD01000048.1 GCA_018712905.1 Candidatus Avoscillospira stercoripullorum
TCGCTTTTTACTCTGCCCACTTTCAGAAGCGCAGCAGTAATGCCATAGGCTGCCAATTCCCAAGTGGGCGTTTTCGCTTCCTCTTCGTCATGATAGTAAGATTCCATCCCGTTGAGGATGGCATAAACGCCCTGTTCAAGATCTTCCAGCGCTGATTCGATAGACGCATCATTGTTCCTGTGCTGAGATCTGAATTCCCCAGAATCCCCGCACCAACCACACTCCCAGCGATGTCCACGGATCATAACCGGGCTGCCACAATGCGGGCAACGGAAATTTGGCATATTTACCACCATCCTTTTGGCTCGTTACGCTTGTATATCAGTATTGTATCAGACCTTTTCTTGTGTAACAAGCGGCTCAATTGGAATCTATGTATGAATGATAGGACATACTTTGTGTTATGATCGAAAAAATCAAATATTCTTCAGCGTGTCGAAGAAGTCTTTTCGCCACCACCTTTTTGATCGTGCAAAGGGTCTTACCCCCTTAACACATTTCCCACGTCATTGCGCCCCATTCTCCAAGAAAGTGACATTTCCCGTCAAGAAGATAATATACTTTCCGGACAAATTGCGCTATGATGCAATCAACATTGCACGTGACAAATCCTGCTCCATTGGCCGCAACAAGGCCGCCGGGAGAATGAATTTTGAGGGGGATGCCGTCCATGAAGGATAAGCTGCAGCCAGAAAATCCGGTTATTCGGTTTTTGACTCGGGTATGTGATTTGCTGATGCTGAATTTGATGCTGGATTTTCTCTGCCTCACAATTGTTCTTATGGGCAGCGTGGTGACCTCCCTTTATTCCGTTACCCTAAAAATGGTCTATCGGGAATCAGATTCGGTGGTTCGGCCTTTTTTGCGGGGAATTCGCAGCAATGTGGTTTCGTCCTTCCCCGCAACCATCCTTCTTTTTGCGGATGTATTTCTGATCGCCCTTTGTCACGAAGGACTCCATGCCGAAGCGCTGCTCTTTTCTCCGTTCCTCCTGGTGGAATTGGCTGCAATGGCGGTGCTGTTGACTGCCCTTTTGTCCTATCTCTTCCCGCTGATCGCTCGGTTCGAGAACTCCTTTTCCAAACATCTGAACCACGCAGTACGACTGGCGTTGGCCAATCTGCCTACCACCTGCCTGCTTACCTTGGTCAATCTGCTGCCATATCTGTCCGTGGCTTACATGCCGCAGGGGGGATATCTGCTTGGTTTCTGGCTTTTGATGGGAGTTGCAGGGGGTGCTTATGTCAACTCTTTCTATCTGCGTCGGGTTTTTGACCAAATTTCATAGGTGCTTCCGGAAGAAAGTTGTGGATTTGATATTCCTTGCTGCTTCTTGATATACTTCTGCCTGCATTCACTTTAAAATGGAACGCGTCAAATATGATGCGTTCCATTTTTTGCTTTTTGGGGCGCAGCTTGGGAAGGGTGGATGGAATATGCAGCAGACCCTCTCTTACGAGGGTTATACCCTGGTGTTTGAGGACAACTTTGATTCCCGCATCTTAAATCGAGAGAACTGGGTCGTGGAACAGCATGAGCCCGGTTGGGTCAATGCGGAATGGCAGCGTTATGTGGATTCCCCGGAGACAGTTTTCCTGAGAGAGGGGAAGCTGTGTCTGAAAAGCGTCAAAACGGTGGAAGCGGATGGAACCATATCCTATGCTTCTGGACGGATTTCCACGGAACACAAGCAGGATTTCACCTACGGCATCTTCGAGGCAAGGCTCAAGGTTCCCCGAGGAGCCGGACTCTTGCCGGCGTTCTGGCTGATGGCCACAGACGAAGAACGCTATGGCAACTGGCCTTGCTGCGGGGAAATCGACATCATGGAAATTAAGGGACAGGATTCTAAAACCAACTACGCCACCATCCATTTCGGCCTTCCGCACCAACAGCGGCAGGGAGTATTTACCCTGGAAGCCGAGGATTTTGCCGATTCATTTCATACATTTTCTCTGGAATGGCTGCCGGGGATGCTCCGGTGGTATGTGGACGGCAAGCTCTTCTTTCAGGAAACATCGTGGTACAGCACCGACGCGCAGGGCGTACGGATGCCCTTTCCTGCGCCCTTTGATCACAAGATGTATCTAATTTTGAACCTGGCTGTGGGCGGAAATTGGGTGGGGTATCCCGATGAGACAACGGAGTTCGACGCCGCCATTTACGCGGTGGATTATGTAAAGGTCTACCAAATAACAACGTAATAGAGGAGATTGCCATGAACAAACTGGAGTTTTTAGGAGATGACGCCAGCTTCCGACTGCAAAATCCGGAGCAGATCAGCTATCTCTATTTCCCGCTTGCCAGTGAAGCGGGGCTGAAAAGCGCGATCACGCCCAATCTGGGCGGTGACAGCAAGCTGGATCAGGAGACCTTTCTCTTGGAGCCGGTGAGCGCCGAAAACCTCCACGCAAGCCGCAGCACCCGAAACTTCTGGTGTATCACAGACCAGGGCTGCTGGTCTGCAACCGGCGTATCCGCCCTGCAGGAGTCTCAGCGATTTACGCCGGATGCGGATGCAAGCACGCTGACTGCCGGGTTGATGTGGCAGCGGGTGTGCCGTGCATCCGACCGGGAGGGACTTCGGGCGGAAATCACATCCTTTGTGCCCCCCGGGGAGAATGTGGAGCTGATGGCAGTCCGCATCACCAACACCGGCGCCAGAGAGAAAGCGGTGACCGGGGTGGCGGCCGTCCCAATCTACGGCAGAAGCGCAGACAATATCCGGGATCACCGAAATGTGACCTCCATGCTTCATCGGATTCGCACCACGGAGTATGGTGTGCTGGTGAAGCCCACCATGTCTTTTGATGAGAAAGGCCACCGGGCAAACCGCACGACCTACTATGTTCTGGGCAGTTTGGGAGATGGGGGAAGACCCAGAGATTTTTATCCCACAGTGGAGTCCTTTTTGGGGGAGGGCGGTACCTTCCTGCGCCCTCGGGCGGTATATGAGGCTTGGCCGGGGGTGGCGGCCGGTACGGCGGTGGATGGCCGCGAGGCCATGGGTGCAATTCGCTTTCCTGTCGTTACCTTGCAGCCCGGTCAGAGCGCGCAATTCCAGATTTTGCTGGGTATTACCCAGGATGAGACAGATATTCCGCGCATCATGCGCGCATATCAGACCTCCCAGCAGGTGGAGCAGGCGCTGGAGGACACAAAGGCATACTGGCAGAGCCGGGTAAATGTGTCGTACCAAACCGGAAACGTCCCCTATGACCGACTGCTGCGGTGGGTCAGCTTCCAGCCGCTTCTGCGGAGATTGTACGGCTGTTCCTTCCTGCCCCATCACGACTATGGTCGGGGCGGCCGTGGATGGCGGGATCTCTGGCAGGATTGCCTTTCTTTGCTGCTGATGGATCCGGGCGATGTGGGGCGGATGATTAAAGCCAACTTTGGCGGTGTGCGGATTGACGGAACCAACGCCACCATTATCGGTGCCGGGGACGGGAACTTCATTGCCGACCGAAACGGAATTGCACGCGTCTGGATGGATCACGCCCTGTGGCCGCTGATGACCACCAAGCTCTACATTGACCAGACCGGAGATCTGGGGATTCTCCTGGAAAAGGCGCCGTATTTTAAAGACGCCCAGGGGATGCGGGGCACAGCACCGGATGCACACTGGAAAGAACAGGATGGAAGCCTGCAGCGAACCGCAGACGGGCAGCTGTACCAGGGCACCATTCTGGAGCATCTTCTGCTGCAGCATCTAACTGCCTTTTATGAGGTAGGCAGCCACAACATTTTCCGGCTCCGGGGCGCAGACTGGAATGACGCCCTGGATATGGCTGCCGAACACGGCGAGAGCGTGGCATTTACCTGTGCCTATGCCGGGAACTTCTTGGATCTGGCTGATCTGGTGCGCCGTCTGGATGGGGTGGGCGGCAGCGGCACGGCGGAAGTCCTGGAGGAAATTCAGATGCTTCTGGCAGAGGATCCCGCCCTTTACGAGAACGTGGAAGAGAAAAATGCGCTTCTCAAGCACTATGCCGAGCGCTGTCTGCACACAGTCAGCGGACGAACCGCCGCCATCTCCCTCCAGGCGCTGGCGGATCATCTGGAAGGCAAGGCTCGCTGGCTGATGGAGCATATCCGCAAGCAGGAGTGGATCAACGCCGGATCAGAGGAAGGGTGGTTCAACAGCTACTATGACAACCACGGCCGCAGGGTGGAGGGAATTTCAGACCAGGGTGTCCGGATGATGCTCACCGGCCAGGTATTTGCCATTATGAGCGGCACTGCCTCCGCTGAGCAGGTGAAGGCCATCACCAAAAGCGCGGATCACTATCTCTACCGCCGGGAAATCGGAGGCTACCGCCTGAATACCGATTTCCATGAGCTGAAATTCGACATGGGACGGATGTTTGGCTTTGCCTACGGGGAAAAGGAAAACGGCGCCGTGTTTTCCCATATGACGGTCATGTACGCCAATGCACTCTATCGCCGTGGCTTTGTCAGGGAGGGCTACCGCGCCCTACAGACGCTGGCTGACGCCGCGTTGGCATTTGAAACAAGCAAAATTTACCCCGGCATTCCCGAGTATTTTAATGCCGATGGGCGTGGCGTTTACCACTATCTGACAGGTGCCGCCAGCTGGTATATGCTTACCGTCATCACCCAGGTATTCGGCGTCCGCGGAGAAAAGGGGAACCTGATCCTTGCGCCGCAGCTGGTGCGCGAACAGTTCGACGCGCAGGGCAAGGCCTCCATTGGACTTACATTTGCCGGAAAACGGTGCTTTGTTACCTATGTCAATGGGGAAAAGGCAGATTGGGATGGCTACCGGCTTCAAGCTGCCGTCTGGAAGGAAACCGCCTCCGGGCAGGAGACGCCGCTGGTGGTGCGGGATGGGAAAGCAGTCCTTCCCCGGGCAGTCCTGGAGACGCTGCCCCATAACAGCGAAATCCACATCGAAATTCAATTGGCCTGAGAAAGGAAGACCTATGCAGTACGGATATTTTGACGATAAAAACCGGGAATATGTGATTACCAGACCAGACACTCCTGAGCCGTGGGCCAATTATCTGGGCTCCCCAGAATACGGCGCGCTGATCTCCAACAATGCCGGCGGCTACAGCTTTGCCAAATCCGGCGCAAACGGGCGAATCCTGCGCTATGTGTTCAACCAGTTCGACCAGCCGGGACGGTACATCTATCTTCGGGACAACGACAGCGGAGAATACTGGTCGGCTTCCTGGCAGCCGGTGGGAAAAGACCTGAGCGAGTACAAAAGTGAGTGCCGTCACGGTACCGGCTACACCAAAATCGCAGCGGCGTACCTGGGGATTTATAGCCAGGCGGTTTATTATGTTCCATTGGGCAGCGCCTATGAGGTCTGGGCGCTCACGGTGCGCAATGATTCTCCGGCCTCCAGATCCCTGACCCTCACCGGGTATGCCGAGTTTACCAACAACGGCAACTATGAACAAGACCAGATAAATCTCCAGTATTCCCAGTTTATCACCAGAACACTGTTCGAGAACAACCGGATTCGGCAGCAGATTCACGGCAATCTGGACGCCCTGGACGCGGACAAGACCGTTGATGAGAAGTCGGTCACGGAACGGTTTTTTGGTCTGGCCGGCGGGGCTGTCTCCTCTTACTGCGGAGATCGAGCCAAATTTCTGGGGCGTTATCGGGGCTACGGCAACCCTGTGGGCGTTGAGACCGGAGATCTGGGGAATGAACTCAATTACAATGAGAACAGCTGCGGCGCCTTGTCCACGCGCATCACCCTCAAGCCGGGCGAAGCGCGGACGCTGGCCTTCCTGCTGGGAGAAAAATCGCGCCAGGAGAGCGAGGCCATTCTTCAGGCCTATGGAGATCCTGCGGCGGTTTGCTCCCAAGAGCTGGAACGCCTGACAGAGGATTGGCACAGCAAATTTTCCCAGTTTCAAGTCAAAACCCCTAGTCCTGCCTTTGACACCATGATCAATACCTGGAACGCCTATAACTGCTTTATGACCTTCACCTGGTCGAGAGCCGCCTCCTTCATTTACTGCGGATTGAGAAATGGATACGGCTACCGGGATACGGTGCAGGATATTCAAGGCGTTATTCATCTGGCGCCGGAACAGGCTGCGGAAAAGATCAGGTTCATGCTTTCCGCCCAGGTGGATCATGGCGGTGGTCTGCCCCTGGTCAAATTCACCCACAACCCTGGACATGAGGACACGCCTGAGGACGAATCCTATGTACGTGTCACCGGCCACCCGGCCTACCGGGCTGACGATGCCCTCTGGCTGTTCCCTACGGTATACAAATACATTGCCGAAACCGGAAACGTGGCCTTCCTCCACGAGGTTGTCCCGTTTGCCAATCGGGACTCGGGGACGGTCTATGAACATCTGAAGCGGGCGCTGGACTTCTCCCTGCAGCATCTGGGTCCCCATGGAATGCCGGCAGGCCTGTATGCCGACTGGAACGACTGCCTGCGCTTGGGCGCTGATGGAGAATCCTCCTTTGTTGCGTTCCAGTTCTACCATGCCTTCACCGTATTGCGCGCCTTCGCCCAGTGCCTCGGCGATACGGACTATCTGGCCTGGCTGGAAGAGAACCAGGCTGCGCTGCGGGAGAAACTGGTGCGGCTGTGCTGGAATGAGGATCGCTTTATCCGCGGCTTTACGGAATCGGGGGAGACCATTGGCGAGCGCACCGCTCCTGAGGCAAACCTGTGGCTCAATCCTCAAAGCTGGGGCGTTATCAGCGGCCTTGCCGACCAGGAGCAGGCGCAGCGCTCCATGGAGCTGGTTTATCAACGGCTGAATACAGAATACGGCGCCATTCTGATGGATCCGCCATACCACGCCCATGCATTCCCCGGTGCACTCGCGGTGATTTACAACGCAGGCGTGAAGGAAAATGCCGGCGTCTTTTCCCAGTCCCAGGGGTGGCTGATTCTGGCAGAAGCCTTGCTGGGGCATGGGGAACGCGCCTATACGTACTTCCAGGAAAACGCACCCTCCATGCAGAACGACCGGGCAGAGATTCGCGGAATAGAGCCGTACTGCTACGGTCAGTTTACCGAGGGCAAAGCCAGCCCCCACGCCGGACGCTCTCACGTTCACTGGCTCACCGGAACGGCTTCCACGGTCATGGTGGGATGCGTGGAAGGCATTCTTGGTATGCGGCCGGATCTTTACGGCATCAAAATAGCGCCCTCCATCCCGAAGGAGTGGAAGACGCTGGAAATTCGCAAAGTATTTCGCGGCAGAATCCTGCACATTCTGGTGGAAAATCCCCGGGGCAAAGAGTCTGGCTGCACCAGCCTCACCGTCAACGGCGTTGCAGTAGAAGGAAACTACGTGCCGGAACGCTTGCTGACGGCACAGACGGAAATTGTCCTGACGCTGTAGGGGTCATTCTTCCGAGGGGGGGTGATCCTCTTCCCGGTTTACATTCCAGTTGTTCATGTAGTTGGCATTTCGGTATGCCTTGGGCGTCATCCCGGTTTGCTGCCGGAAGTGCTGGATAAAATGGCTCTGAGACGAGTAGGACAGGTAGCTGGCGATTTCCACCAGATCCATATCGCTGAAGCGGAGCATATTTTTGGCCACCTCCAGCTTGCGCTGGCGGATGTAATCACTGACGGATACGCCGATCTCCTGCTTGAAGATGCGGGAGAGATAGGCGGGAGAAATCGCGATGGCGTTGGCAAGATCATTGATGGTAATCCGCTCCAAAATGTGGAGATAGATATAGTCAATGGCTTCGGCCACCTGCTTGGAGGAGGCGGCAAACTTCTTCAGCAACCGCATCCGGCCAGCGTAGTCCAGGCACATCTGGTCATGGAGCAGCACGACTTCCGCAATGTTGGTGCAGCGATCCATTTTCAGAATGTAGGAATCGCTGAGGCAGAACGCCTCTTCCAGTGCCATTCCGCCCTCCGTACAGAACCGGGTAATCATGGCGGCAGTGATGACAAAGTGGTATTTGATATTGGCCAGCGGGTCTGTGGACAGAAGACCCACACCCTCGGGGTTTTCAAACCGACCCCGGCTGCAATTATCCTGCACCAGGCCGATCTGCCCCGCTGCTACCGCCCGATAGAAGAGATATTCTTCACCGGGATTGCGGTGGCGGGTGGTGATGCTGTCCACATCGAGATCCAAGGGAGTCCAATAATTTTCCTGCTGCATGGGGGTGCCCTCCTTTCACACGATAAATCGAAACTCTCTTTTTCAGTATAGCATGAATCTGACATTTTGCAAGATTTTCCATTGCACCCGCCATCGCTGCACCCATGGAGCAGGCTGTCACATTTAGATAAAATGAAGCATCGATTTGACATTTTTTTATTCAATTTAGTATACTATCTTTTCGGAACATAATATACTAAACAAGCCAACACAGCCAAGCGCTGTATCAGAACAGAAAAGAGGAGGATTCAACATGAAGAAGAAGAGACTGTGCCTCGTGCTCGCCATGCTGATGCTTGTCAGTATGCTCGCCGCCTGCGGCGGTGGGGAAACCGCCACGGGGGACACGCCCGCCGCGGAAGAGGGCAAGGTAATCAACATCTATGTCTGGAACCAGGAGTTCCAGGAAAAATTCAACGACTGCTACCCTGGCGTGACCGGTACTTCCAGCGATTTGTCCGTCACCAATCTGGAGGACGGCACGGAGGTGCACTGGATCATCAACCCCAATCAGGACGGCGTTTATCAGGACAAGCTGGATGAAGCCCTGGGCAAGCAGAGCAGCGCACCCGCCGACGAGAAAATCGATATGTTCCTGGTGGAGGCCGACTACGCGCTGAAGTATGTGGATCCCGATGTGGGTGTGGCCATGCCCATTTCCCAGCTGGGAATTACCGAAGCGGACATTGCCAACCAGTACGATTATACGCTGGAAGCCGTCACTGGCGCCGATGGTGAGATTCGAGCTCTCAGCTATCAGGCAACGCCCGGCATGCTGGTCTACCGCCGCTCCATTGCCAAGGCTGTGCTGGGAACGGACGAACCGGACGCCGTCGCCGAGGCCGTGGCGGACTGGGATGCCTTCTATGAAACCGCCGAGAAGGTCAAGGCCGCCGGTTACGTGATGTATTCCTCTACTGCTGATACATATCGTGTCTACTCCAACAACACCTCCGCTCCCTGGGTAGACGGCACGGCTGTGGTGGTCGACCAGAACATGATGAACTGGGTCGCCCGCTCCAAGGAAGACACCGACAACGGCATTAACAACAATGTCGGCGGACAGTGGACGGATGAGTGGAACAAGGACATGGGTCCTGACTCCCGGGTGTTCTGCTTCTTCCTGCCCGCCTGGGGCCTGAGTACCTGCATTCAGCCCAATGTGAAGGATACCGCCGCCGCGCAGGACTGGGCCGTTTGCGCTGCACCCCAGGCGTTCTACTGGGGCGGAACCTGGCTAGTGGCTGCCGCAGGCACCGACAATCCCGAACACGTAAAGGACATTATGCTGAAGATGACCGCCGATACAGATGTTCTTCGCACCCTGGCGCAGGAATATGGCGAGATGAGCAACGACCAGCCTCTGATGGATGAGCTGGCGCAGTCTCCCGAGTTCGGCATTGATCTGCTGGCGGGTCAGAACTACCTGGGCGTGCTCTCCGAGGGCGCCGCCAACATCAGCCTGGCCAATGTCTCTCCCTATGACCAGGGCTGTGTCGAGGAGTTCCAGAATGCCTTCGGCGACTACTTCCGGGAAGCCACCACCGGTGTAACCTTTGAGAAAGCAAAGGCCAACTTTGAAACCGCGATCCTCGAACGCTATCCCGAGCTGACGGAAGTCCGCTGGCCTGAATAAGGGCTAAACTGGATGAGCGGGTGGGCACTCCCCACACCGCTCATCCGCATGAGGAAGGAGGAACTGCTGTGCAAGAGAGAAAAATCAGGGGAATCAGCTACACCAAATGGGGCTATCTGTTTATCCTGCCGTTTTTTCTGACATATTTTATTTTCTCGGCCATTCCGTTGATTGACACCGTTCGCTACAGCTTTTTTGAATACTACCGTTCCGGACTGAAGGAAATCGGTCCCAACTTTGTTGGCCTAAAAAACTACATCTCCTTACTTTCCACGGATCTACCCAAATACGCCTGGAATACGTTTATCATGTGGATTCTGGGATTTGTTCCACAGATTGTAATTGCGCTGCTGCTGGCATCCTGGTTTACCAATGCCCGCATCAGAATTCGTTTGAAACAGTTTTTCAAAGTGGTGATCTATCTTCCGAACCTGATCATGGCCTCTGCCTTTGCCATGCTGTTCTTCTCCCTGTTTTCCAACTCCGGCCCGGTAAACAGCATTTTGATGAACCTTGGGATCGTGGCAGAGCCCATCCGCTTTATGGAATCTACGCTGGGCGCCCGGTCGCTGGTGGCGTTGATGAACTTCCTGATGTGGTTCGGCAACACCACCATTATGCTGATGGCCGCCATTATGGGCATCAACCCCGCCATCTTCGAGGCGGCGGAGCTCGATGGGTGCAGCCACAGGCAGACCTTCTTTAAAATTACACTGCCCCAGATCAAACCGCTTCTAACCTACACCCTCATTACATCTCTCATCGGCGGTCTTCAGATGTTTGACGTTCCTCAGATCCTGACCAATGCGCAGGGCTCTCCGGATCGCACTACCATGACCTTGATTATGTTCCTGAACAACCATCTGAAGAGCAAGAATTACGGCATGGCAGGCGCACTGTCCGTTTACCTGTTTGTCATCAGCGCGGTTCTGTGCTTCTTTGTCTATAAGCTGAACATGGGCGATGACTCCAGAGAAAGAAAAGCGGCGGAAAAGCGAGCGAAAAAATTGGCGAAAAAGGGAGGTCAAGGATAATGCAGAAAAAAACATTCTCCCTCCGCAGCATCGTGGTGCACCTGGTTTTGACCGTTTTGGCGTTTCTGTGTCTGTTCTTTTTCTACATCCTGATCATCAACGCCACCCGCTCCCACGCCCAGCTGCAGCTGGGATTCTCCGCGCTGCCGGGCAGCAGCTTCCTGACCAACCTGAAAAATGTGCTGAACGATCCCTCCATTCCCATTGCCAGGGGCATTTTAAACAGCTTGCTTGTCTCCGGCTCCTGTGCGGCGCTGGTAACTTATTTTTCCGCACTGACCGCGTATGGCATTTTTGCATATTCCTTCAAGCTGAAGAAGGCGGCGTTCACCTTTATTATGATGATACTGGTGATGCCCACCCAGGTGACCGCCATGGGCTTCCTGCGGTTGATTACCAATATGGGAATGGATGACTCTTTGCTGCCCCTGATCATTCCCTCCATTGCCTCTCCCGCTGTCTTCTACTTTATGCTCAGCTATATGCAGTCCTCCCTCTCCATGTCCCTGGTTGAGGCAGCCCGGATTGACGGTTCCAACGAGTTTTCCACATTCAATCGGATTGTTCTGCCCATTATGAAGCCGGCAATTGCGGTACAGGCGATCTTCACCTTTGTCGGCTCCTGGAACAATTACTTTATTCCCGCGTTGGTGATTACATCCAAGAACAAGCAGACGCTGCCGATCATGATCGCAACGCTCCGTGGTTCCGATTATATGAACTTTGATACCGGCAAGATCTATATGATGATTACCGTGGCCATTCTGCCGATTATCATCATTTATTTGCTCCTTTCCAAATTCATTGTCGATGGAATTGCCCTGGGCGGCGTAAAAGAGTAGGCGCCTGTGCCGGTTAGCGCCGGCAAGGGAATTGCGCAGGCCGCTTTATCAGGCGATAGAACCACATGATATCCGCTCCGTGCCTTCCGTGCGGAGCGGACAGTTGTATCTCGATGCAGCCGTGTCTGAACGGTGCCCGGTACTTCTCCGCCGCATCAGACGAAACAGACTGAAAGGGAGTAAGATTATGCCCAAAATATACGCCACAACGAATCCTGCTGTAACCAAAAGAGAGCGAGAGCATATGGCGCTCTCCCGGGCGCTGGCAGGCGAATGCGTTGTATTGTTAGAGAACGACGGCGTACTGCCGCTGCGTCTGCCGCAAAAGCTGGCGTTGTACGGCAGCTGTGTACGCCATACCATTAAAGGCGGTACCGGTTCCGGAGGCGTCAACACGCGGGATCAGGTTAGTGTTGCGCAAGGCTTGGAACGTGCCGGCTTTACCATCACCACCAAAGCCTGGCTGGATCGCCAAGACTTACACTATCAGGAACAGCGCAGAGATTATTTTGCATGGGTAGATGCCTATGCCCGAGAAAATCACTATCTGCGGGAGGCCGTGGTGTTCCTGCACCCCTTTCCAGTGCCTCCGCCGGTGGAGATCACCGCAGAAGATCTGGCGGCATCCGATACAGACACGGCGGTCTACCTAATATCCCGCACCTCCGGCGAGGGATCCGACCGGCGGAATGAGCGGGGCGACTATCTCCTCTTTTCCGAGGAGCTGGCTCAACTACGCCAGCTGCGCGATGCCTATGCAAAGCTGATTGTGGTGCTGAATATAGGCGGCGTGATGGATCTGAAGGAAATGAAGGAAATCCCCGGAATCAATGCGCTGCTGCTCATGAGCCAGCTGGGAAATGTAGGCGGGGATGTTCTGGGGGACGTGTTCACCGGTACGGTCAATCCCTCCGGGAAGCTGACCGATACCTGGGCGGAAAACTATGGGGATTATCCGTCTTCCGCAACGTTCAGCCGCAATGACGGAAACGTGGATGACGAGTATTATCAAGAGGGTATCTACGTGGGATACCGCTATTTTGACACGTTCCAAGTGGCGCCCATCTATCCCTTTGGGTACGGAAAATCATATACCACCTTTTCCCTCCAGCCCGCAGGCGTAACGGTGGCAGGAGAAATGGTGCACGTCTGCGCCTTGGTGAAAAACACCGGTGCCCACCCAGGAAAAGAAGTGGTGCAGCTCTATGTCTCTGCTCCACCTGGCCGGCTGCAAAAGCCCTATCAGGAGCTGCTCTGCTTTGAAAAAACAAAGCAGCTGGCGCCGGGCGAGGAGGTTCGGATCATGTTGTCCTTCCTCAGCCGGCAGATGGCTTCCTACTCCACCGCAGACGAGGCATGGGTGCTGGAGCCGGGCGAATATTGCCTGCGCCTGGGAAGCAGTTCCCGGGATACCCAGCCAGCAGGCGTTCTGACCCTAGATCGGTCGGTGAAAACCGAAGTCCTGAAAAGGCTGTTTGCCGATCCCGATCCGGTGCAGGAAATGGACGCCCCGTTGGCAACATGCAATCCGCCGGATCCCACGATTCCCAGAATCCCTCTTTGTGCAGAGGATATCTCCACACACACGGCGGTCTATCAGGCGGAGCGAACCGTATTTCCCAGCGCGCGCACGGAGCACTTGACGGTGCACGATATCCGCCAAGGACGGTGCACCGCAGAAGAGCTGGTGGCGCAGCTGACCGTGCATGAGATGGCCGAGCTCTGTGTTGGCACAATGCGCGCGGGGGAAAAATCCGTGGTTGGGAATGCGTCCGATCTGGTACCCGGCGCTGCGGGAGATACCAGCCCGGTGGTCTGGAACTCCAGGGGACTGAGAAGTCTGATTCTGGCAGATGGGCCTGCGGGTCTCCGGCTCCAGCCGGTTTTCAAAACGGATCTGGAAGGGAATCTGCTGCCGGGCGGCGGCGCTCTGGGCGATGCCATGGTTCCCTTTGACGCCGCGTATACGGAGGAGAATTCCGTCACGTACTATCAATACTGCACCGCCATACCCATTGGATGGGCGATTGCGCAAAGCTGGAACCTGGATTTGATGGAACAAATCGGGTTTATGATTGGAATGGAGATGGAGGTGTTTGGCGTCGACTTATGGCTTGCACCTGCATTGAATATCCACCGCAATCCGCTGTGCGGACGGAATTTTGAATATTATTCCGAGGATCCGGTAATCAGCGGGCGTGCGGCTGCCGCCATCACAAGGGGCGTGCAGCGGCATCCCGGCAAGGGTACGACAATCAAACACTTTGCCGGAAATTCCCAGGAAGAGAACCGGTATTTCACCAATTCTCACATTGGAGAGCGCGCACTGCGGGAGATCTATCTGAAAGGCTTTGAGATTGCCGTCCGGGAATCTCAGCCTCTGTCGATCATGACATCCTATAACCTGCTCAATGGCATTCATGCCGCCAACAGCTATGATTTGCTTCAGGCGCTGGCGCGGGACGAATGGGGATTCCGGGGTGTCGTCATGACAGACTGGTTTACCTCCCAGGAACAGCCCTTCGTAGAGCGGGATCATCAGCCGATTTATCCCATCTCTGCTTCCACGGGCTGCATATTTGCTGGAAATGACATTCAAATGCCCGGCTGCCAGCAGAATGTGGATGACATTGTTCGCGCGGTTCAAACCGGAGCGCCGGTAGACGGCTACACCGTCACCCTGGCGGATCTGCAGCAATGTGCAGCCAATGTGGTGCGTATCATCGCCCAGGCCACAGAGGAAACAGAACATTTGCGCTGAAAAGCGGGCACGCAGCATCTCCTTTGCCGATGCTCTTGTGCAAGGGGACTGGCATACAATTGAAATCATGCTGAAGCGATCAGGCATCCATCCCACCTTCTTCTGTCGGGGATGGGTGCCTGATTGTTTCAAAGCAATGCAGTTCGTATGCCAGTTCCCACGCCAATTTGAACCCGCAGAGAATACAGTCCCTGGAGCGCTCTTCCGCAACGTGATATTCCATTCACAGGAATGGCGCGGTGAAAAAAACGGAGTGTCCCTGGGCTGACAACGCCGTGGTGGACGCCCCTGCATCCGGGAAAGAGAAGTTCCAGATGTGGGGGGTTCTCTGGCGCAGCGAAGCAGGAGCAGATGGAAAGAAACTGCGGAACCGGTGTGGAGGCGCCGGGGGTTTCGGAAGTCCCTAGGCGTCCCGAGTGCTCAACAACCACCCGTATACAGTCGATCATTGATTGGCAATCAGATGTCTCTGGATATTTCCTGTGTTGTATATCCGTGTTCCCTTGCTTCACGGTTTCAGGGATCCTATTGTATCATTCATCCATCATTTCATCAATCAAAATTAGTAACGTAAATGAAAGATGTGCGATCAGGGCTTGTACCTATGCTTGCCGGAAAACCCTAAAAAGCGGAGTATCCCATGTTACGCTTTTCAGCCGCCAAAGCCCAGTATTTGCAAGCCCTCCAGGGTTCAAAACTGAGGAGGGTGCTAAGGGGTATTACCCCCCTTGGTAAAATGCGGAATGGAACGTTCTACTGCCTGTATGGGAGACACAAACCACAAAATCTGTACTCGGTTATGATGGAGAAATAATGTATTTTCGCCATTTTTAAGTGCCAAATGCCATATGCACGATTTGATCGCCATTACATGGATGGCACTGTCAGATGCGAGTGGTGCGCATGGGCTCATCGCAGATCGCTGCAGCCGCCTCTGCCTGAACTGGCTGGTGTACGAATTAAAGTTTTGTGTGGCCGCCCCGATATATCATATATGATATTGACCTTGCATATCTTATATGATATACTCAGAGCAGATCGGGTTAGGCGGTACTTCAATGCACGTTGAGCTTTCTTGCATGCAATCGGGCAAAGAGGTGGTGCAGGAATTTCCGGATAGCCTGCCCCATAAAGATCTGGCTAAGGTGATCCGGGATATTGAACTTCTGGAGCAATATGCTCCCGACTTACATGAGCCCTATACAAAACATATCGATGGGTCGATTTGGGAGCTGCGCTCGAAATTTTCCAGCAATATCTATCGTATCTTCTATTTCATTTGGAATGGGAATAAGCTGGTACTGCTTCACGGCTTTACGAAGAAGACTCAAAAGACACCGCCGGCTGAAATCGCGATTGCAAAGAAGCGGATGAAAGATTATCAAAGCCGCGCACAATCAATATACCCAACGCAATAAGGAGGCCGTATCATATGGACTTTAAGGAGTATCAGGAAAAGGTATTTGCCGAGCGCCCCGAAGTCAAGGAAGAGTACGACGCGCTGGCGCCTCAATACGAGATCATTTGTGCTGAAATTGAGAGCCGCAGAGCCATCGGCATGACCCAAAAACAACTGGCAGAGAAAATGGGGACAGCGCAGGCAAATATCTCCAGATTTGAGAGTGGCACCTACAACCCGTCCCTGGCCTTTCTGCAAAAAATGGCAGACAGCCTTGGGAAAACGCTCAAAATATCTCTGGAGTAATCAGGGGCGGAGGCGACAGCTTCCGCTCCTGATTCTTAATGTGCTTTTTATACTGCTCGTGCCTCCGCCCGAAAAGGCTGGTGAATGAATTGAAGTTTCATTGTACTAGGGATCGTTTGCCATAGTAGAGAATGCTGCTTATTTGTGTTAATATGGAATATAACAAAGTATGATCCAGTTACGTACTAGGAGTAGACACAATATAAAACGAAAACAAGATATTGCCAACGCTTCACAGCACAAACAGAATCTGCGCAATATCTACGGTACATTTGCCCTAGAAGGAATGACGATCAGCAAGACAACCCGCCGCAATCTGGATCGCATAGCCAGCGGTGCGGTCAGCTACCAGCAGGTCTTGCAGGAATTGCGGACGAAGTATCAGCGAAAAGGCTAGTTCTTACGTGCCATAACGAGGCAGACCTGCTGAAACTGTAAGAACTACGAGAACAGTTTGGAAACCTGACTGCAGCCTTGGCGCACCGCGATGGAAGGAGCGCGCGATATGGCGTCTTATCAGGATTTTGTGGACTATGGTGTAAGCCGGAGCAGCTGAAGACCGTCGTTTCGTACAGCGGTCTATCTGCTGCCGCTGGAGGATCTGCGTATGATCCTGGCCGAACTCAGCAGGCTGCCGGAAATGGCTTCTATGCAGGATCGAGCCCGCGCTGCGGCAGAACAACTTCAGGAAGCGGCAAACCGCCGGGGCATCAGCCTCAAGAAAGAAAAGAAGGAAAGCAAATGAAACATACCATGCGCCTACAGCCGCAGCCCTTTTCTATGATCCGGTCTGGCGAAAAGACCATGGAGCTGCGGCTTTATGATGAAAAACGGCAGAAGATCAAAGTCAACGATGAAATCGAGTTCTGCAGCCCAGAAAACGGGCAAACGCCATACACTGTGCGCGTAAAGGCGCTGCATCGCTTTCAGAATTTTGCGGAGCTCTATGCGGCGCTGCCGCTGCTCCGATGCGGCTATACCAGAGAAACGCTGGCAAGCGCATCGCCGGACGATATGAACGCCTATTATTGTCCCCAGCAGCAGGCGAAGTACGGGGT
>DVGD01000298.1 GCA_018712905.1 Candidatus Avoscillospira stercoripullorum
CGGAAGTTGTTGATGATAAGCCCCTTGACCATTCTTCGCTCGTCCTCGTCCAAGAGCGCCACGGTGCCGTAGAGGCTTGCAAAGACGCCGCCCCGGTCGATGTCGGCGCACAAAAGCACCGGCGCCTTGGCCAGCTTCGCCATGCCCATGTTCACAATGTCGTCGGTTTTGAGATTGATCTCCGCCGGGCTGCCCGCGCCCTCCAAGACCATGATCTCGTGGTCGGACGCCAGGCTCTCAAAGGCGGCCATGATATCGGGAATGAGGGTCTTTTTCATGGCGAAATAGTCCCGGGCGGACATGGTGCCCCGCACCTCGCCGTTTACAATCACCTGCGAGCCCACATCGTTGGTGGGCTTTAGGAGGATGGGGTTCATCCGCACGCTGGGGGCGATGCCCGCCGCCTCGGCCTGCATCACCTGCGCCCGACCCATCTCCAAGCCCTCATCGGTGATGAAGGAGTTGAGCGCCATGTTTTGGGACTTGAAGGGGGCGACGGTGTGGCCGTCCTGGCGGAAGATGCGGCAGAGCGCCGCAGCCAGGAAGCTCTTGCCCGCGTTGGACGTGGTACCCTGCACCATAATGGATTTTGCCATGGTTATCCCTCCTTGGAAATGCACGATGCGAGGACGCGAAGGAGCGTCTCATTTTCTTCCGGGCATCGCACCGCCACCCGGTAGTAGTCCTGCCCCAGGCCGCGGTAGTTGCCGCAGCTGCGAAGCAAAATGCCCCGCTCCGCCGCCCGCTCCTTGAGATCCGTGACCCCCGGCAGGCGGAAGAGGAGATAGTTGGCGCTGCCGGGCACCACGGTGCACCCAAGCGCCGCGAGGCCGGAACAAAGCGCCGGGCGGACAGTCTCCAGGAGCTTTCGCCCCTGCGCCGGCCAATCCGGCTCCTGGAGGCAGGCAAGTCCCGCCGCCTGGGCAACGCCGGAGACGTTCCAGCAGCCGCCCCAGCGGTGTAATTTCTTCACCAGTCCGGGGTCTGCCACGCAGTAGCCCAACCGCAGGGAGGGCACGGCGTAGCTCTTGGTAAACGCCCGCAGCACCACCAGCTTGGGGTGGTCTTTCACCAGGGGCGCAAGGCCGATTTCGCCTGTGGCCAGGGGCAGGAAGCACTCGTCCACAATGAGGTAGGCGCCCACCTCTTCGCACCGCTGGAGCACCGCATGGAGAAGCTCCCGGGAGATGAGCCGCCCGGTGGGGTTGTTGGGCGTACAGAGGAAGACGGCCTGGAGATCGGGGGTGATGTCGCCAAGAATCCGCGCCGTGAGGTCGAAACTTTCCTCCGGCAGAAGGCGGTGGAAGCGGCAATGGCAGCCCACTTGGGTGAGCGCCGCCTCGTACTCCGAGAAGGTGGGCGCCGTCAAAAGGGCTTCCCCGGGGGCTATGGCCAGCGCCAGGCGGAAGATCACCTCCGCCGCGCCGTTGCCGCAGAAGATTTCCGCCTCGTCACAGCCCAGGCGCTGGGCGATGGCTCCCCGCAACGCTGTACAGGCCGGGTCGGGGTACTGCCCCACCCGGCTGAGCGCGTCCGCCGCCGCTGCAAGGACGCTTGGCGGCGTGCCCAGGGGGTTACAGTTGACGGAGAAGTCGAGAATCTCCCCGGAATATTTCGTTTTTGCCCAGATTAAGTCGCCGCCATGGGGATTTACCATCCAAAAAGCCTCCAAACTGCCAGAAGGGGCAAAAGGTCAAAGAGCAAGAGCGCCAAGATGGCCGTGAGAAGCGCCAGGCGGTTGGCCGCCGCCACGTCGCCCCGGCACACGGGACGCAGATCGTCGCCGATGGTGGGCTTCACCACGGGCTTTCCAAAGTAGTCGTGGGTGCCGCCCAGCTGAATGCCCAGCGCTCCGGCGCAGGCGGCCTCTGTGTGGGCGGAGTTGGGCGAGGCGTGGTTCTTCCGATCCCGGAAGAAGATCCGAAAGGCGTTTTTCCCGTCGAAGCCGCAATAGGCAGCCAAACACATGAGAAAGCCGGAAATTCTGGCCGGGAGGAAGTTCAATACGTCGTCCACCTTGGCCGCCGCCCGGCCAAAATCTAAATACCGGTCATTTTTATAGCCCACCATGGAGTCCATGGTGTTCACGGCCTTGTAGCACATGCCGCCCACGGGGCCAAGGACGGCGGCAAAGAGGAGCGGCGCGAGGATGCCGTCGGAGGCATTCTCGGCCACGGTCTCCACCGCGGCCTTTAAGACCTCCTCTTCGCTGAGGTGCTCGGTGTCCCGCCCCACGATCATGGAGACGGCCTTGCGCCCGTCGTCCAGGGTGCCCGTCTCCAGCGCCTTGACCACCTTCATGCTCTCGGTGCGCAGGGACTTGGTGGCGAGGATCAGCCAGCAGACGATGGTTTCCCCCACAAAGCCCGCCACGGGATGGAGCCAGTGGAGGAGGAAGAGCAGTCCGCCGGTGACAATCCCGGTGATGGCCACCACGGCAATCACCAGCACCGCCCCCGCCAAACGAAGCCGCCGGGGAAAGGCGCGGCGGAGCGGCGGCTCCAAATGGGAGATGAGCGCGCCGATGGCCTGCACCGGATGGTAGAGCCACCGGGGATCTCCCAGCAGGAGGTCGATGCAAAAGCCCAGCAGCAGGGCGGTGAGATGATTCATGGTTCATTGCTCCTTTGGAGGATTGGACAGGCGGGCGGCTGATAGCCGCCCCTACACCCACGCTCGCGGATTTTTCGTAGGGGCGGGGTTTATCCCCGCCCGCGGGTCGATCGGAGATCGACCCTTGCCGCTTTTGCGGCCTGTAGGGGCGCATTGTATATGCGCCCGTGCAGGCACTCGCGGTATTGCAGCTGCCACGGGCGGATATATAATCCGCCCCTACGGGTGCATCCTTTATTTTAACCGCATGGGGATCCCGCAGAACACGCGATCCACCCGGGCTGCCTTCGCGGCCAGGTCACATAAGAGCCTGCCCGTGCGCTCCCGCCAGGCGCGGTCTTCATAACCCATGGGCACCACGCCGCACCCCAGCTCATCGCAAATCACAATGCAGTCGGGGATGTCCGCCGCCGTGAGGGCGGGGTCTTCCCGGGTGAGAGTTTGGAGGCCATACAAGATGGGCTTGTTCGTGGGAAGCGACCGCGCCACGTCCTCCTGGGTAAAGCCCAGAGACAGGGCATAGCGAAGCTTCCCCTGCCCCTTTCCGCCGATGATCAGATGCACAGTGCCGCCCCCTTTTGTAAGATCACCACGGCCAGCAGCGCAAGAAGCTCACAGAGCTGCAAGAACCATCCGGCCAAGTCCCCGGTGATGCCGCCAAACTCCCGGCTGCTCACCACGCGGTAATAGAGGAGCGCCACACCAGCGCCTAAGAGCGCCGCAATGCCCTCCCAGCCCGGGAGGCTCCCCATCAAAAGCGCCGCCAAGAGAAGCCAGAGGATCAGTACCACGCGGTTGTGCTTTAAATGGCTGGCGTCGGTGAAGGAGGCGAGAAGCCCCGTGCCACGGGCGTTGCGCCAGTAGACGGCGCACAGTCCCGAGAGCGTCCGGGATACCACGGGCAGGAGGCAGAGCGATAAGTGAAATTCCACTTCGCTCCACAGCGCCGCCGAGAGGAGGAGATACCACCCCAGGCCGAGAACTGCGAAGGCGCCCACGTGGGAGTCTTTTAGAATTTCCAGCTTTTTCTCCCGGCTCTGGTGGGAGCCCCGGGCGTCGCAAACGTCGAGAAAGCCGTCCACATGGATCCCACCGGTGACGGCGATGGGCAGGAGCGCCGCCACGGCGCCATAGAGGATTCCCTCGATGGAAAGCCACCGGGCAAGAAGCCACCAGAGTGCCTCCACGCCGCCCACCACCAATCCGATCCACGGAAAAAAGCAGAAGACATGGGACATGGAGTCCCCGTCCCAGTCCGTTCTCGGCGTGGGGAGGGCAGAATACATGGCTGTACAGAGGGTGAAGGATTTCCAAAGCTTTTTCATCACGCTTCCCCCTTGTGGAAGATGGGAATGGAGCAGCAGACCTCGATGACCCGGTCAGCGCGCAATGCAAGTTCCCCATTGACCGCCGCCAGGACGGATAAATAACGCTCCGTCTCCGGCGGGTAGGTATAGCCGTCGGAGAAGAGGTCGCCGGAGACAAGCACCGCATCGCCGCAGCGGCGCAGCAGCGCCTCCACTCCGGCAAGAAGCCGCTTTTCGGCGCCGTCAAAGCCCACCGAGAAGCACTCGTTGGCCGTCAGGGTGGTGAGGCACTCAAGAAGCACGGCGCCGCCCTCGGGGATCTCCAATAAATTTGCCGCCCGGGGTGCTTCAAAGGTCACAAAGCCCTTTCCAGCCCGGAGGGCGCGGTGGCGGGCGATGCGCTTTTGGGCTTCCTCGCCCCAGGGCTCCATGGTGGCGGCATAGATCAGAGGGCGCGAGGGCGCCGCGAGAATCAAGTCCTCGGCAAAGGCCGATTTTCCCGAGGCCGCGCCGCCGATGACCAGGGAGACCATCAAAAGCCCTCCGACTGGGGGGTGTAGGCCTCGATCTGCAAGTCGTCGAAGGTGTCGCCGTTGTAGACCACCATGGCCATGTCGAGAATCGGCATCACGGCCACGGCGCCGGTGCCCTCGCCCAGGCGCATCCCGGCCTGCAGGAGGGGCTTGACACCCAGGGCGTTGAGTACCGGCCATCCGGCAGGCTCTGCCGAGAGGTGGCTGGCCAGAATGTAGTCCCCCGCCGCCGGGCAGAGGTTCACGGCCAAAAGCGCCGCCGCGCAGGAGATCAGCCCATCCAGCAGCACCGACACACGGCAGTACGCCGCGCCCAGCACAAGGCCGCACAGCCCCGCCAGGTCGAAGCCGCCCACCTTGGAGAGGACGTCCAGGGTGTCGGACTTGTCGGGCTGGTGGCGGGCAAGGGCAGTCTCAATGGCCTTGACCTTGCGGGCAAGGCCTTCGTCGGAGAGTCCGGCACCCCTGCCGGTCATCTCGGCGGGGCTTCGCTCCAGGAGCACCGACAAGACCGCCGCCGAGGTGGTGGTGTTGCCAATGCCCATCTCGCCCATGGCCAGGAGCTTCACGCCCCGGCCGCAAAGCAGCTGCGCCGTCTCCACGCCCACCAGAATGGCCTCCTCGGCCTCGGCGCGGGTCATGGCCAGCTCCTTTACAAAGTTTCCCGTGCCGCCCCGGCGGATGCACTTCTGGGCGATGCCGGGGTGATCCACTTCATAGGCCATGCCGATGTCCACCGGGTAGACCTCCGCCCCGGCCACCTTGGCCATGCGGCAGACGCTGGAGGCGCGGCGCGCCATGTTCCCGGCCACCGCCGCTGTGACCTCCTGGCCGGTCTGGGTGACGCCCTCGGCCACCACGCCGTTGTCGGCACAGAATGGCACCACGGCCTTTTTGGCGATGGAGAAGTCCTCCGTGCCGAAGATCCCGGCCATGCGCACCACCATGTCCTCCAAAAGTCCCAACGAGCCCAGGGGCTTTCCCACCCGGCTCCACTTCTCCTGCGCCCGCGCCATGGCCGCCTGGTCGGCGGGGGTGATGGCGGCGCAAACCTCTGTGAGTGTCATGCTCGTTTCTCCTTTCTCTGCCGCTTGTAGCGCCGGGCGGCGGCCACAAACCGCGCCGCGGCCTCGGGCTTTGCTGCAAAATGGAAATGGGGGAAGCCTGCGTAGAGGCTCTTGGTGGTCACGCCGGTCTCCCAGCCCCGCTCGCTCAGGGGCTTTTGCGCCGTGAAGGCGCTGCCGGGGTTGGTGGAGTCCCAGTAGTGGAACTCGTGGGCGGGCGTCTCCTCCCCGGCTGCAAAGAGCAGGCTGTCCTCCTTGGCCTGCAAGGTCACATAGCCAAACCGGGAGAGCTTTCCCGTGGGGTAGCCCTCGGCGTCCAGCACCCCGGCCATGAGCCAGGGGTGGCCGCCCTGCTCCTGGAGGGTGCGGTGGAGGTACAAGAACCCGCCGCACTCGGCCATGGTGGGCATGCCTGCGAGCACCGCCGCGCGGATGGCCTCGCGCATCTCGGTATTTTCGGCCAAGACCTGCCCGTGGAGCTCCGGGTAGCCGCCGCCTAAGTAGAGCGCCGCCGCACCTCGGGGGAGCTTCTTGTCCCGGAGGGGCGAAAACTCCACGATCTCCGCCCCCAGGGCGCGCAGGATGTCCAGGGAGGATTCATAGTAAAAGCAAAAGGCCTCGTCCCGCGCCAGGGCGATTTTCACCTTGGTCTTGGGCGCGGGCGGCAAGGCCAGGGTGTCGCTAATCTCCGGCGCCTGGGCAGCCAGGGCTATAAGGCTGTCTAGATCGATGCTCTCCGCCGCCGCGTCGGCCAGGCGGTCGAGCTTTTGCTGCAAGTCGCCGATCTCTCCGGCGGTGACCAGCCCCAGGTGGCGGCTTTCAAAGCCGCAGCCCGGCACCTCCGGCAGGCAGCCCAGGTACTGTAGGCCGGTCTCAGCCTCCAGCATCTTGCCCAGCCGCGCGGCCACCGCCGGCTTGACCCGGTTTAAGATCACGCCCCGGAGCATATCCGGGCTTCGGAAGGACGTAAAGCCCCGGAGGGTGGCGGCCAGGGAGAGGGCGCTGCCCTTGCCGTCGAGAAGGAGCACCGCGGGGGTCTCGGTCTTCACGGCCAGGTCGTAGGCCGAGGCGTGGTCGGTCATGGCGATGCCGTCGAAGTAGCCCATGGCGCCCTCAATGATGGTGAGATCCGCCCCCTCCCCCACCTGATGGAGGAGCGCCCGGGTGGTCTCCGGGGAGAAGAAGAAGAGATCCAGGTTGGTGGTCTTGGCGCCCAAGACTTTTTGGTGGAACATGGGGTCGATGTAGTCAGGCCCCGACTTGCAGGCGGCGAGCCTTAACCCCCGGCGCTGCATGGCGCGCAGCACGGCGCAGGTCAGGGTGGTCTTTCCCGTACCCGAGGACGGGGCGCAAAATAGGATTCTGGGCGTCATGGCTGTCCCTCCCCGGAGAGAATGTAGACCGGGTTTTGCCCCAGCATCATGTGGTAGCTCCCCAGTTTTTTGGCCTGGGCGGCGGTGAGCTGGGTGACGTCCACGTTTTGAAGCCCCAGCCCTTCAAAGACCCGCAGTCCCTGGGTGAGGCTTTCCAAGCTCACCGCCGTGAGGCAAATGCGCACGGCGGGGTTTTTGGTAAGGGCGGCGCGGAAAATTTCCTCCATCTCGCCGCCGCTGCCGCCCACGAACACCCGGTCGGGCGCGGGCAGGGCAAGGAGCGCCTTGGGCGCCTCGCCCAGCACCACGTGGAGGTTGGAAAGGCCGAAGGCAGCCCTGTTTTCCTCGATGAGCGCCACGGCGTCCACTTCCCGCTCCACGGCGTAGACCTGCCCCTGGTAGGCCGCCATGGCCAGGGCGCAGCTCACCGAGCCGGTGCCGGCGCCCACGTCCCAGACGGTGTGCGCCGGCGCAACCTCCAAACGAGCGACGGCCAGGGTGCGCACAGCCTCCTTGGTCATGGGCACCTTGCCCCGGTGGAGCTGGCTATCCCAGAGGCTGGGGGCGCCGCAGCGCCAGGCAAGGGGCGCGGGGTTGTCCACCAGCATCACGGCGAGATCGTCAAAGGTCTCGTCCACCAGCGCTTCGGCCTCGCCCCGGACAATCCGCTCCTCCGGGTAGGAAAGCCGCTGCCCTACAGAGACTTCGAGCTTTCCCAGCCCGGCGGCGGTGAGGGCTTGGCAGACCGCCGCGGCGGTAAAGTTGGAGCCGGTGAGGAGGAAGGTCTCCTTGTGGGACTGAATCTCCCCCACCACGTTGGCCTCCCGGCCATGGACGGACACCACATGGACGTCCTGATAGCTCCGGTGGAGCCGGGCGCAGAAATAAGAGAGGGACGAGATGCCGGGAATGGCCTCCACCTCCACGTCCTTTAACAAGGCATGGAGCTTGGCGGCGCCGGAGTAAAAGCCCACGTCCCCCGAGAGGAGCACCGCCGTGTCTCCGGGAAAGTCGGAGACGGCCTTGGCGATGTCCTCCGCGCGGATGAGGGCTTTACGCGCGCCGGGATGGTCGGGAAAGGCGGCCAGCATCCGCGCCGCGCCCACAATTTGGCCGGCGGCGGCAATGGCCTTCTGCCCCGCCAGGGTGAGGGTATCGGGGTTTCCCATGCCGATCCCCACAAGATAACAAGTTTTCATGGCCGTTGACCGCCTTTCAGA
>DVGD01000299.1 GCA_018712905.1 Candidatus Avoscillospira stercoripullorum
ATGAGATAGGTGGCGTCGGGAAGAAAGGTCTTGATCTCGGGAATGTTGACATCCAGGTATTCCTTGATATAATGGAGGTTCCCGTCGAGATAGGCAAGGAGCTGGTCGAGCCACTCGTCGCCCTCGCGGAAGGCCGCCTCCATGGTCACCAGGCTGAAGGCGTTGTTGCGGTGGATGTCGAAGGACATCCAGAAGTCGTCAAACCGCTTTTTCATCTCCAGATTGGGGAAGACCGTGGTGGAGGCGTGGAGCCCGGCCAGGTTGAAGGTCTTGGTGCCGGAGATGCAGGTGATGGTGTTGGCGGCAATCTCGGGAGAGAGAGACGCCGTGGGGATATGGGTACCCCGGAAGACCAGATCGGCATGGATCTCGTCGGAGACCACCAGAACGTGGTACTTGCGGCACAGCTCCATCATCCGCATGAGGTCTTCCCTGCTCCAGACGATGCCCAGGGGATTGTGGGGGCTGCAGAAGAGGAAGAGCTTGGCCTCCTGAAGCTTCCGCTCCAGATCGGCCCAGTCCACCTCCCACTTGCCCGGCGCCGTCTCGATGAGGGGATTGCGCACCAATCCCCGCCCCTGAAACTCCGTGACCTCGGCAAACTCGCCGTAGACCGGCGGCTGGATGAGCACCTTCTCATCAGGCTCTGTGAAGAGCCGCACCAGCGCCGCCAGCGCCGGCACCACGCCCAGCGCGTGGGAGCAGAGCGCCGGGTCGGGGCTCCAGCTATGGCGCCGCTGCTGCCAGGCGCAGACGGCTTCAAAATAGCTCTTCGGCCGGGAAGTATAGCCCCAGATCCCCTCCTGGGCGCGGCGCACCGCCGCGTCGATGATGGGCTGCGCCGTGAGAAAATCCATGTCGGCAATCCACAGCGGGATCACCTGATCGGTACCAAAATTCTTCACGCGCTCGTCATACTTGGCGGAGAAATTCTTCGCCCGGCTGACCACGCGGTCAAAATCATACTGCATATTGTATGCCTCCTCCATGTGTTAAACACATCATACCATGCTTTTCCCCCGGCTTCAACTGTCCAAACACACTTTTCTCCCGTGGAGGCAGGGAAAAACGCAGCATTCCCAAGGTTTTCCGCATTTTTCTTAATTGACAAGATACTGTGTCTCATTTATGGGACTACCACAATATCTTGTATCTCAGCTCTTGACTTTCCGTCAGCAGGCGGGTATACTATGGAAGGATTGCGCAAGGGAAGGAGATTGCACCATGGAAATTGCCGGGCTTCAAAGCCTCACGCTGCTGGACTACCCTGGGAAGGTTGCCTGCACAGTGTTCTTTGCCGGGTGCAACCTCCGCTGCCCCTACTGCCACAACGCCGCCCTGGTGCTGCCGGGGCTTTCCCCGCCGCCCCGCACGGAGGAATCCCTTTTGGACTTCCTCCAGAGCCGCCGGGGGAAGCTCGACGGCGTGTGCCTCACCGGCGGGGAGCCGACACTCCAGAAGGACTTGCCGGCACTCATCCGCAAAATCCGCGCCATGGGCTTTCTCGTCAAGCTCGACACCAACGGCACAAGGCCGGAGGTACTCAAAGCGCTCTTGGACGAGAGCCTTCTCGACTATGTGGCCATGGACATTAAAAACGCCCCTGACCGCTACGCCGAGACCTGCGGGGCGGACGTATTGGATGAGGTAGAAAAGAGCGTGGCGCTCCTGCGCCGGGGCACGGTGCCCTATGAGTTCCGCACCACCGTTGCCCATCCCTATCACACCCCCCGGGAGCTGGCCCAGATTGGCCGGTGGCTTTCCGGCACACCAAAGTATTTCATTCAGCCCTTCGTGGACTCCGGCTCGCTGGTGGGTCGGGGCGCCGCACCCCTTTCGCCGCAGGAGCTGGGCGCCCTTTTAAAGGCCGTCCTGCCCCAGATCCCCGGGGCGAAGCTACGCGGCATTTAGAAAAAGGAGAGAGACCCATGTACAATGTTGTCAAACGCGATGGCCGCTCGGTGGACTTCAACATCACCCGCATCTCCAACGCCATCACCAAAGCCTTCGACGCCACCGGCATCCCCTACAGCCCCGACGTCATCGACCTTCTGGCCTTGCGGGTCACCGCAGACTTCGCCCCCAAGGTGGATCACGACCTCATCGGCGTGGAAGCCATCCAGGACAGCGTGGAGACTGTGCTCCAGCGCGCCGGCTACGCCGAGGTGGCCAAGGCCTACATCCTCTACCGCCGCAACCGGGAGAAGCTGCGCAACATGAGCTCCACCATCCTCGACTACAAGGGTCTGGTGGACGGCTACCTCAACGTGGCCGACTGGCGCGTGAAGGAAAACTCCACGGTTACCTACTCTGTGGGCGGCCTGATTCTCTCCAACTCCGGCGCCATCACCGCCAACTACTGGCTCAGCGAGATCTACGACGACGAGATTGCCGCTGCCCACCGCAACGCCGATATTCACCTCCACGACCTCTCCATGCTCACGGGCTACTGCGCCGGCTGGAGCTTAAAGCAGCTCATTCAGGAGGGCTTGGGCGGCGTGCCCGGCAAGATCACCTCCGCGCCCGCCCGGCATCTGGCCACCCTCTGCAATCAGATGGTCAACTTCCTGGGCATCATGCAGAACGAGTGGGCAGGCGCCCAGGCCTTCTCCAGTTTCGACACCTACCTCGCTCCCTTTGTGAAGGCCGATAACCTCAGCTACACCGAGGTCAAGCACTGCATCGAGAGCTTTATCTACGGCGTTAACACGCCCAGCCGCTGGGGCACCCAGGCGCCCTTCTCCAACATCACCCTGGACTGGACGGTGCCCGCCGATCTCGCCGATCAGAAGTGCATCGTGGGCGGCAAGGAGATGGACTTCACCTACGGCGAGTGCAAAAAAGAAATGGACATGGTGAACCGCGCCTTCATCGAGGTGATGATCGAGGGCGACGCCAACGGCCGCGGTTTCCAGTATCCCATCCCCACCTACTCCATCACCAAGGACTTCGACTGGAGCGAGACGGAGAATAACCGCCTCCTCTTCGAGATGACCGCCAAGTACGGCACACCCTACTTCTCCAACTACATCAACTCCGACATGCAGCCCTCCGACGTGCGCAGCATGTGCTGCCGCCTGCGCCTGGATCTGCGGGAGCTGCGGAAAAAGAGCGGCGGCTTCTTCGGAAGCGGCGAATCCACCGGCAGCATTGGCGTGGTGACCATCAACCTGCCCAAGATCGCATACCTGGCCAAGGACGAGCAGGACTTCTACCACCGCCTGGATCGGCTCATGGACATCGCCGCCCGGAGCCTCAAGATCAAGCGCACCACCGTGACCAAGTTCCTCCAGGAGGGGCTCTACCCCTACACCAAGCGCTACCTCGGCGGCTTTGACAACCATTTCTCCACCATCGGCCTGGTGGGCATGAACGAGGCCTGCCTCAACGCCAAGTGGCTGGGGATGGATCTCACCCACAGTGAAGCCCAGGACTTCGCCGTGGAGGTTCTCAACCACATGCGTGAGCGCCTGTCGGACTATCAGGAGCAGTACGGCGACCTCTATAACCTGGAGGCCACCCCTGCCGAGTCCACCTCCTACCGCCTGGCCAAGCACGACAAGGAGCGCTACCCCGACATCATCACTGCCCACGAGGGCGGCACCCCCTACTACACCAACTCCTCCCACCTCCCCGTGGGCTACACCGAGGACGTGTTTACGGCGCTGGACATCCAGGATCGCCTCCAGACCCTCTACACCAGCGGCACCGTGTTCCACACCTTCCTGGGCGAGAAGCTCCCCGACTGGAAGGCCGCGGCGGCGCTGGTGCGGAAAATCGCCGAGAACTACCAGCTCCCCTACTACACCCTCTCCCCCACCTACTCCGTCTGCGCCGACCACGGCTACCTCAGCGGCGAGCAGTACACCTGCCCCATCTGCGGCCGGAAGACCGAGGTATACAGCCGCATCACCGGCTACTACCGCCCCGTGCAGAACTGGAACGACGGCAAAGCCCAGGAGTTCAAGGATCGCAAGACCTACGCGGCCATGGCCGCCCCCGGCGGCTTCCAGGTGACCGCCCCGGTGGTGAAAGAGCCCCAGCAGGAAGCGCCCCAGCAGGAGTGCGGCGAAGTGGAACGGCTTCTCATTGTCACCAAGACCTGCCCCAACTGCCGCATCGTCAAGCCCATGCTCGAGCGTGCCCACATTGCCTATGAGCCCCGGGACGCCGCAGAGTATCCCGACCTGGTAGAGCACTACGGCATCACCCAGGCGCCCACCCTCATTGTGCGCTCTGCCGCCGGAGACAAGCTCTACACCGGCGTCATGGACATCCGCCAGTATATTAAGGACAATCAGGTGGAGGAATAATCCACCCGCGCCGTACATTTCGTCCCCCAAATCACCGGGAACGGCATGTACGGCGCTTTTTTCCTGCAATTTCGACAGGTTGTGCAAATTCCATAAAACGTACTACACAAATGAGAAATTCGTGTTATAATAATCTCATTGTTAATGTCCCGCTAAGGAAACGCCCCGGCGGCCTTGGGGGATGTGATGCCCGAGCATATTAGGCGTCTTGCGGTCATCTCCCTGGGCCGCCCACGGAGATCGCCCCCCGGCAACCCCTGACGCCTTCGAAGCCACAACGATATGGCGGCGGAATGGAGAGATTCAAATGGAGCTTCAAATTCAAGACCTGCTTTCCTCAATTCGCACCGAGGGAATTGAGAAGGCATCCCAGGAGGCCGACGCCATCCTGGCTGACGCGAAAAAGCAGGCGGAGGACATTCTGCGCAAAGCAGGCGCCGAAGCCGACGCCCTGCGGGAAAAAGCCCAGCAAGATGTGACCCGCTATCGGGAAAGCGCCGCGCTCAGCGCCCAGCAGGCCAAGCGCGACGCCATGCTGGCCTTCAAGGCAGCCGTCCAGGCCGAGTTTGAGCAGCTGCTCACAAAGGATGTGGGCAAGGCCATGGACGAGAAAGCCCTGGCCAAACTCATCGCTGCTGCGCTGCAGGGAGAAAACCCCGGCGACTATGCCGCCGAAGTCCACGCCGTCAGCGACGGGCTGCGCACGGAGCTTGCCCAGCAGCTCAAGGCAGGGCTGGAAATCCGCCCGTCCAAGTCTGTGCGCGCCGGCTTCCGCCTGGCCGCCAAGGACGGCTCCGGCTTCTTCGACTGCACCGACGAGGAGATCTCGAAGATCCTGATGCCCTTCTTCCGGGATATCCAGCTGTAAGGGAGGTGCGCCGTGGCCTCCTATTATTATCTGCTCTCCAGCCTGCCTATGCTCACGGCCAGCGCACCGCCCCCCATGGAGTACGCCGCATTTTTAGAGATGTGCCGCTCCAGCGTCAGCCCCGCCACCTATACCGCCCTGGAAGAACTGACGGTGGACTCCGACCGCGGCGCCCTGCTCAAGCCCTGGTCGCGCTTTTACCAGCGGCTTCGGGAAGAGCTCCGCTATCAGCGAATGACCCGGCTGGGAAAGTCCTGCCAGCCGCCGGAGGATCGCGATGCCGCTGCCGCCGTTCAGGCCGCCATGGCCGCCGAGAACCCTCTCTTGGGGGAACAGCAGCTGCTGGAACTGGAGTTTCGCCAGATCGACGCCCTGGTGGGCTTTCACGTCTTCGACGACGTGGCGCTTTTCGGCTACGCGCTGAAGCTCAAGCTCCTTTCGCGGCTCTACGGCTTCCAGTTTGAAGCCGGCAAGGCGGAATTCAAGTCCCTGTTGGACGGAATTCAGCAGAAAATCTATCGACTATAAGCGGGTGAGAAGCATATGGAAAAGGTAACAGGTATTGTAACCGGCGTCAACGGCAACCTCATTACGGCAGAGTTTGACGGCTCGGTCAAGAAAAACGAAGTCTGCTACGTCATCGTAGGAGACGAGCGGCTCAAGGGCGAGGTCATCCGCATCACCAATGGCGTGGCCAGCATGCAGGTCTATGAAATGACCAACGGCGTCAAGGTGGGCGACCGGGTGGAGCTCTCCGGTGAGCTCCTCAGCGTGGAGCTCGGTCCCGGCCTTCTGGGTCAGGTCTACGACGGCCTCCAGAACCCCCTGCCGGAGCTGGCAGACCAGTGCGGCTTCTTCTTGAAGCGCGGCGTCTACCTCGATCCCATTCCCGACAAATCCTGGGAGTTTACTCCCGTGGCCAAGGTGGGCGACAGCGTCCAGGCCGGCGACACCCTGGGCACTGTGCCCGAGGGTCTCTTCACCCACCAGATCATGGTGCCCTTCGGCCTCAAGGACGAGGGCTGGGTGGTCAAATCCATCAAGCCCAAGGGTTCCTACCCCGTCCGCGACACCGTGGCGGTGCTGGAAAACCGCCTGGGTGAGACAAAAGAGCTGAGCATGGTCTTCTCCTGGCCCATCAAGGAGATGGTGCACTGCTACGACGAGCGGCTGCGCCCCGACGAGACCATGGTCACCCAGATCCGCTGCATCGACACCTTCCTGCCGGTGGTCAAGGGCGGCACCTTCTGCGTGCCCGGTCCCTTCGGCGCGGGCAAGACGGTTTTGCAGCACATGGAAGCCAAGAACGCCGCCGTGGACGTGGTGGTGGTGGCGGCCTGCGGCGAACGCGCCGGCGAAGTGGTGGAAGTCCTCAAGGAGTTCCCCGAGCTCATCGACCCCCGCACCGGCCGCTCCCTCATGGAGCGCACCATCATCATCTGCAACACCTCCTCCATGCCCGTGGCAGCCCGCGAGGCCTCGGTGTACACTGCCGTGACCATCGCCGAGTACTACCGCCAGATGGGGCTTGACGTGCTGCTTCTGGCCGACTCCACCAGCCGCTGGGCGCAGGCCATGCGCGAGATGAGCGGCCGTCTGGAAGAGATCCCCGGCGAAGAGGCCTTCCCGGCCTACCTCGAATCGGTCATCGCCTCGTTCTACGAGCGCGCCGGCAAGGTGCGCCTCCACGACGGCAGAACCGCCTCCATCACCATCGGCGGCACCGTCTCCCCGGCCGGCGGCAACTTCGACGAGCCCGTGACCCAGGCCACGCTGAAAGTTGTCGGCGCCTTCCACGGCCTCTCCCGAGAGCGCTCCGACGCGAGAAAATATCCCTCCATCCATCCCATCGATTCCTGGTCGAAGTACCAGGGCATCGTGGACATGGACAAGGTCAACCAGGCGCGCGCCATTTTGCGGCGCAGCATCGAAGTCAATCAGATGATGATGGTCGTGGGCGAGGAGGGTACCTCCGCCGAGGACTACATCATCTACCAGAAGGGCGAGCTCCTGGACGCGGTGTATCTCCAGCAGAACTCCTTCGACCCCATCGACGCGGCCTGCTCCCCTGAGCGGCAAAAGCGCGTGTTCGCGGTCATTTACGACGTGCTCATGCGGCAGTACAGTATGACCGACAAGCGGGAGATCCGCGGCTTCTTCAACCAGCTGCGCCAGGAATTCCTGGACTGGCACAACACCGAGTTCGAGGCCGAGGCCTTTGAAGCTCAGCAGAAGAAGCTCACCGATTACTATCTGTCCAAAGCGGTCTGAGCCGCTCCATTTGAAGTGCAGATGGGAGACGAAACATGAAGAAAGTATATACGAAAATTGAATCCATTGTGGGAAACGTGCTGACGGTGCGCGCCGAGGGCGTGCGCAACGGCGACCTGGCGCTGGTGGGCGACAGCTACGCCAACGTCATCAAGCTCGATCACGACAAGGTTTCCCTCCAGGTCTTCTCCGGCACCCAGGGCGTCAGCACCACCGACCCCGTGCGGTTTTTGGGAAGACCCATGATGGTGTCCTTCAGCGAGCACCTCTTGGGGCGGATCTTTGACGGCGCAGGCGTTCCCCGGGACAATGGCCCTGCCCTCACCGAGAACATGATCCCCATCGGCGGTCCCTCGGTGAACCCCGCCCGCCGCATTGTACCCAAGCACATGATCCGCACCGGCATCCCCATGATCGACCTCTTTAACACCCTGGTGGAGAGCCAGAAGCTTCCCATCTTCTCGGTGTCCGGCGAGCCCTACAACCAGCTCTTGGCACGCATCGCCATGCAGGCTGAGGTAGACGTCATCGTCCTGGGCGGCATGGGGCTCAAATACGACGACTACCTCTTCTTCCGCGACACCCTGGAAAAGGGCGGCGCCATGGGCAGAACCGTCATGTTCGTCCACACCGCCTCCGACCCCATCGTCGAGTGCACCCTGGTGCCCGACATGTCCCTGGCCGTGGCTGAGCAGTTCGCATTGGAGGGCAAGAAGGTGCTGGTGCTCCTCACCGACATGACCAACTACGCCGATGCCCAGAAGGAAATGGCCATCACCATGGAACAGGTGCCCTCCAACCGCGGCTACCCCGGCGACCTCTACAGCGTCCTGGCCGCCCGGTATGAAAAGGCCGTGGACTTTGAAGGCGCCGGCTCCATCACCATTCTGGGCGTCACCACCATGCCCGGCGACGACGTGACCCACCCCGTGCCCGACAACACCGGCTATATCACCGAGGGGCAGTATTATTTGAAGAATGGCCGCATCGAGCCCTTCGGCTCCTTGTCTCGTTTGAAGCAGAACGTCAACGGCAAGACCCGGGACGATCACCGGGCGCTGATGGACTGCATGATCCGGCTCTATAGCTCCTACAAGGAAAGCCAGGAAAAGCGCTCCATGGGCTTTATGATGTCCGAGTGGGACGACAAGCTCCTCAAGTACGGCGAGCTCTTCGAGCGCAAGCTCATGGATCTCTCGGTGAACATCCCCCTGGAGGAGGCACTGGATCTCGGATGGAAGATCCTTGCCGACTGCTTTGAGTCCAACGAGACCGGCCTCAAGACCAGCCTCCTGCAGGAACACTGGCCCAAGCAGGACGCCCTAGCGTGAGGACACGCCTATGGCTGTGAAACTGACAAAAAACGAGCTGAAGGCGCAGAAGGACGCATTAAAGCGCTTTGAGCGATATCTCCCGACGCTGCAGCTTAAAAAGCAGCAGCTTCAGTCGGTGATGCTCCAGCTCAGCGCCCAGCTGGATGCCTTGGAGGCGCGGCGAGCTGCCGCCATCGACGGTCTGGACGACTGGGTGGCCGTGTTCTCCGAGAACAAGGCTCTTCCCCGGACGCTGGACACGCTGGTGGAGCCCGAGAGCGTCATCTGCGGCGAAGAGAACATCGCAGGCGTCATTGTGCCGGTGTTCCGCGCCTTGACGTTCCGGGAGATCGGCTACGACCCCGGTGACTTCCCCCTCTGGGTGGACACGGCGGTGGTGAAGCTCCAGGAGATTGCCGGGCTGGACGCCGAGGCCAAGACCCTCCGCCGCCGGGCAGAGCTCTTGGAGCAGGAGCTGCGGGTGACCTCCCAGCGGGTCAACCTCTTTGAAAAGGTGAAGATCCCCGAGGCCAAGGAGAATATCCGCATCATCGGCATCTACCTGGGCGACCAGCAGACCGCCGCCGTGGTGCGTGGCAAAATCGCGAAAAACAAGCTGGGAGGGGTGGCCACATGATCGAAAAAATGAAGGTCGTGTCCATCGTCACGCAGGATTCCCAGAAAGACGCACTGCTGGGCGGCCTCAAGAAGCTGGGGCTTTTGCACGTCCGTGAAAAGCAGGGCGCCGATCCTGGGTGCCTCCAGCGGATTGCCGACCTCTCCTCCGTGGAGCTCTCGCTCCAGGAGTACGCCCCGGAGACATTCCCCCAGGAGCTTCTCTCCGACGAGGACTTTGAAACGCTCTATCAGGGCGCCAAGGCAGCCCTGGAAAACCGCCAAGCCCTCAGCGCCCAGCGCGCTGCTCTGGTTGCCCGCGCCGAGGCGCTGGAAAAGTGGGGCAGCTTCTCCCCGGAGGACTTTGACTTCCTGCGAAGCCACGGCTTAGACCTCCACATCTACCGCATGGACAAAAAGACCCTCTCGCGGCTTCAGGAGGACAAGGATGTTCCCTTCCTCCGCCTCTCCCCGGTGGAGAAAATGGAAGTGGTGGCGCTGTGGTCGCCCCTGCCCGAGGGAATCTCCGGCGACGAATTCCAGGTTCCCGCCAAGAGCCTGGACGAACTTCGACAGGAGATTGCCCAACTGGATCAGCAGGCCGCCGACGGCGAAGCGCTGCTGCGCCGGGCGGCAGCGGAGCTTCCCAGCTTCCGGGCGCAGATCCTGAAGGCGCAAAACGCCGTGGAATACTCCGCGGTGCGCAACACTGCCGCTTCCGAGGGCGGCCTCACCTGGCTCACTGGCTACGTCCCCGCCGACAATGTGGATGCCTTCAAGGCCGCCGCTGCGGAAAACCGCTGGGCGTGGGCCATGGACGATCCGGCGGACGACGACGAACTGGTGCCCACCAAGGTGCGCTACAACAAGGTCACCCGGCTGATGGTGCCCATCTTTGACATTCTGGGCGTGGTGCCGGGCTACCGGGAATACGATATTTCCTTCTGGTTCTTGGCATTTTTCTCCCTGTTCTTTGCCATGATCCTGGGCGATGCCGGCTACGGCGTGCTTCTGCTCATCGGCGCTGTCATTCTCACTGTAAAAACCCACAAGCTCTCCGACGCCACCATGCTCCTTTGGGTGTTGAGCATTGCCACCATCGTCTGGGGCGCGCTCACCGGCACGTGGTTTGGCCTGGAGGCCGCCATGAAGGTGCCGATCCTGCGGGCAGTGACGGTGCCGATCCTGGCAAACTATCCGGATTACTTCGGTGTAAGCGCCACGGTGCAGCAAAACGCCATCATGAAGTTCTGCTTCATAATGGGCACGGTGCAGCTGTCCCTGGCCTGCGTCATGAGCATCAGGCGAAAGCTCACAGAGCGAAACCTCAGCTGGATCGCCGATTTGGGCTGGCTCACCGCCATCTGCGCCATCTACTTCCTGGCGCTCTATCTGGTTATCGGCGAAAACATCCCCCTGGCGCCGGTGGGCGCCTGCGTGGGCATCGGCTTTGTGCTGGTGGTGCTCTTTGGCGGCATGGCGCCGGGCAAGAGCTTCTCCCAAGGGCTCAAGGCCGGCCTGGCCGACGCCTTCACGGTGTTCCTCAACACCATCAGCGCCTTCGGAAACGTGATGAGCTATATCCGCCTCTTCGCCGTGGGCATGGCCTCGCTGGCCATCGCCCAGAGCTTCAACAACATGGCCGCGGGCTTTGAAGGCCCCCTGGTCATCGTCGCCGCCCTCATTATGATTGTGGGGCACGCCCTCAACCTGGTCATGGGCTTTTTGTCCGTGGTGGTGCATGGCGTGCGGCTCAATCTGTTGGAGTTTTCCGGCCAGCTGGGTATGGAATGGGCAGGTATCGCCTACGATCCATTTAAAAACCAAGACAAAATTAAAAAATAAAGGAGAATTGTTATGGAGATCCAATATATCGGTATGGCTTGCGCCCTTGGTCTTTCCGCCATCGGCTCCGGCTTCGGCGCCGGCGCGGCGTGCCTGTCCTCGGTGGGTGCTTGGAAAAAGTGCTATGCCAGCGGCAAGCCCGCCCCCTTCATCATGGTCGCCTTCTCCGGCGCACCCCTCACCCAGACCATCTACGGCTTCTTGCTCATGAACTTCATCCGCTCCGCTGTGGAGGGAGGCGCCTCCGGCATGCTGGCGCTGATGGTCGGTCTGCTTGGCGGCCTCTCCATCGGCCTGTCCGCCTACTTCCAGGGTCGCGTGGCCGCCTCTGCCTCTGACGCTCTGGGCGAAACCGGCAAGGGTACTGCCAACTACTTCATCGTCATCGGCATTGTAGAAACCGTGGCGCTCTTTACTCTGGTCTTCTGCCTGCTGCTGCTGCAGTAAGGAAATACCGTATTCACCCCGCACCGGTGGATTCCCTCGGGAGTCCACCGGTGTTTTTTTCATCAGACGTCCGCGTAGGCGGCCTTCGCCGGGCGGCTGGTAGCCGCCCCTACGGGTGCGGTGCAAATGATCCCCGCCCGGGATGGAGGTGCGGAGCAAATTGTAGGGGTCGATGTCCTCATCGACCCGCGCCGCGTAAGCGGCCTGGCAACAGCGGCGGCATGAGGGCATGCCGCCCTACGGTGCAGTGCGATCGGCGAAAGCAATCCGGTCATCGTGGCTGCCACGGGCGGATATTTAATCCGCCCCTACGGGTGCGCTTTGACCGTGATTCCCAAGTGGACAAGGGCTGGTTTGTCGATTATAATAAAGGAAAACACGAAGGGAGACAGGACATGGAGGAAGAGTTTTGCTTCAGCGGTTACTGCCGCGCCCAGGATCAGGCGCGCACGGTGCTATTGGAATGGACGGGCGATTCCTGGGAGGCGGACTGCGACTTCCCGGACTGTCCCTTCGCCGCGGCCTGCCCGCTGGCGGCCAAAATGGAGGAAGTTTCCCATGCGTGACAATATTTCGGTCTTAATCCAGGAGGATCAGCTATGAAGGATGGATTTATCTCCGTTGCCGTGGCCACCCCGGAGGTGGAGGTGGCCAACTGCATAAAAAATGCCGCCGTCACCGTTCAGCTGGTGGAGGAGGCTGCCGCCCGGGGCGTCAAGCTTCTGGTGCTGCCCGAGCTGGGACTCACCGCCTACACCTGCGGCGACCTCTTTTTGCAGCCCACGCTGCTTCGCGGCGCCGAAGCTGCCCTTGCAGCTGTGCTGGACGCCACCCGGGGCAAGGAGCTGCTGGTGGCCGTAGGACTGCCCGTGGCCGTGCAGCAGACCCTTTATAACTGCGCGGCCATCTTGCACAATGGCAAGATTCTCGGCGTGGTACCCAAGGTGCACGTGCCCAACTACAGCGAGTTCTACGAAAAGCGCCACTTTGCCCCCGCCCCGGCGGAAACCCTGGAAATCGTGCTCTGCGGCCAGACGGTGCCCTTCGGCGCCAAGCTGCTCTTCGCCTGCCGGGAACTCCCCGACTTCGTGCTGGGCGTGGAGATCTGCGAGGATCTCTGGGTGCCCGATCCCCCGTCCAACCGCCTGGCCTTGGCGGGCGCCACGGTGATTGCGAACCTCTCGGCCAGCAACGAGGTGCTCTGCAAGGCGCCCTACCGCCGCCAGCTGGTGGCGGGACAGTCTGCCCGGCTCTCGGCGGCATACCTCTACGCCTGCGCCGGAGATGGCGAATCCACCACCGACCTGGTATTCTCCGGCCACGATCTCATCGCCGAAAACGGCACGGTTTTGGCCGAGCAGCGCTTTGAAACCGGCCTGATTGCCACGGAGATTGACGTTTCCCGCCTTGTCCAGGAGCGGCGGCGGATGCAGAATTTCCCCGCCCACGCCTCCGGCTTTGAAACCGTCTTCTTCTCCTGGCATCTCACCAAGACGCCCCTCACCCGCCCCATCTCCCCCATGCCCTTTGTACCGGATGACCCGGAGCACCGCGCCGCCACCTGCGAGGAAATCCTCACGCTGGCTGCCTGGGGACTCAAAAAGCGCCTAAAGCACACCGGCGCCAAAACCGCTGTGCTGGGGCTCTCCGGCGGCCTCGACTCCACCCTGGCGCTTTTAATCACTGCCCGCGCCTTTGATCTTCTGGGAAGAGGCCACCGGGAAATCCTGGCCGTAACCATGCCGTGCTTTGGCACCACCGACCGCACCCTCCAGAATGCCCTCACCCTGGCCGAGCGCCTGGGCGCCTTCATCCGCACGGTGTCCATTGGAGAGACCGTCAAGCGCCACTTTATGGACATCGGCCAGTCCATGGACGACCACGACGTCACCTTCGAAAACGGCCAGGCGCGGGAGCGCACCCAGGTCTTGATGGATCTTGCCAACAAGCACGGCGGATTGGTCATCGGCACCGGCGACTTAAGTGAATTGGCCCTCGGCTGGGCAACCTACAACGGCGACCACATGAGCATGTACGGCGTCAACGGCTCCATTCCCAAGACGCTTGTGCGCCATCTGGTGGACTACGCCGCTCACGAGACCAAGGACGCGGCGCTCACCCAGGTGCTGCTGGACATTCTCGACACCCCCGTCTCCCCGGAGCTTTTGCCCGCCGTGGATGGCGACATCGCCCAGAAGACCGAGGATCTGGTAGGTCCCTACACCCTCCACGACTTCTTCCTTTACTACGCCATCCGCTGGGCGTTTCCGCCCTCCAAGGTCTACCGCCTGGCGCAGTATGCCCTGGGCGATCAGTTTGACAATGCCACCATCTTCCACTGGCTTCAGACCTTCTACCGCCGGTTCTTTGCCCAGCAGTTCAAGCGCAGCTGCCTGCCCGACGGCCCCAAGGTGGGCACCGTGACCCTCTCCCCCCGGGGTGACTGGCGCATGCCCTCCGACGCCGTGCGCGCACTGTGGCAGGAAGATTTAAAGCACTGCCAGGCCGGGGAGGCGCGGCCATGAACGGCGAAGAACGAAGAGAGCGGATTCTCTCCCTCCTGCGCAGCGCCAACGCACCCCGCTCCGGCAGCGACTTAGCGCGGGAGCTGGGCGTGAGCCGCCAGGTGATTGTGCAGGACATGGCGCTTTTGCGGGCGCGGACGGATCTGGAGATCCTCTCCACCTACCGGGGCTACCTCCTGCGCACAGACACGGCCTCCTGCCGCCGGGTATTCAAGGTGCGTCACTGCGCTGCCGACACGGAGCGGGAGCTCCAGGAAATCGTGGATCTGGGCGGCCGGGTGGAGGATGTGTTCATCTATCACAAGGTCTACGGCGTGGTGCGCGGCGCCCTGCGCATCGCCTCCCGCAAGGACATTGCCGCCTTCCTCAAAAAGCTGGAGGAGGGGCGCTCTGAGCCGCTCATGCGCATCACCGACGACTTTCACTACCACACCGTGGCAGCAGACTCGGAGGAAACCTTGGACGTCATCGAGGCGCGGCTCAAGGAAACGGGCTTTTTGGCGCCCCTGCGGGAATATGAGCCCGAGGATGTGACCGGGCGGTAGGGTGCGCCGCTATGCGGTACAAGCTGTTCCAAATTTTGGGCTGGATGGTCTCCGGCGGACGGCACATACTACCGGCGGAGGGATGATAGATGCAGGTAAAATCCGTATTGCTCACCGTGGGAATCGGCGCCGTGGCCGGCGCGGCCACCATGCTCCTGATCCCCCGCCACTC
>DVGD01000049.1 GCA_018712905.1 Candidatus Avoscillospira stercoripullorum
CGCTGGAAATCCTCCGCGCCGGCGGCATAAATCCCACGAGGTGACCTGGTTCAACGGCATTCGACCCTCCGGGTTTTGTAAGATGATGGATACACAAAGAAAAAAGGAGTGTTATCCATGATGAAACCGGAAAACCTACAGGATCGCTATTTAAACCAGGCACGGCGGGACAAGACGCCTTTGACCCTCTTTTTAATCAACGGCTATCAGCTGCGGGGCACCATTTTGAGCTTCGATCAGTTTGCCGTGCTGCTCCTCTCCGAGGGCAAGCAAAACCTCATCTATAAGCACGCCATTTCCACCATTCAACCGGCGGAGGCCATTCGTCTCACGCCCCAGGCATAGCCGCAAGGAGGCCGCTATGAAACAGGGAAAATTTTATACCAAGCTGATCCTCTGGATTTTTTTGGCGGCCGTACTGTGCTATTTTGGTTATGCCATCTTTTCCGCCGTTTACGCGCCCTTGACCACCGTCACGGCCATTGAGTACGAGGCGGGCAACGGCAGCTATACCACCGGCTACGTGGTGCGCGAGGAGACCGTGGTGCGCTCTACATATGGGATCACCGCCCTGGTGGTCTCTGAGGGCGAGAAGGTGAGCCGGGGACAGGTGCTGGCCACGGGCTACCGCGATGAGAGTGCCCAGGCGCGCCAGGAGGAGCTCGAGGAGCTGGAGCAGCAGGAAAAGCAGCTCACCTACGCCAGCTCCTACTCCGCCGACACCGCCGACCAGGCCGTGCTGGACAGCGAAATCTCCGCCCAGCTCATTGACATGAGCCAGTACCTTGCCCGGGGCGATATGAACTCTGTGAGCGACCGCACCGCGGCGCTCAAGGGTCTCATCATCCGGCGCATGTCCACCGAGGCGGAAAATGCCGCCTTGGATCAGCAGATTGCCGATCTCCGCGCCCAGATTGCCGCGCTGCAAAGTGACGCCGACTACGACACCACCGTGGTGGCGGCGGGGCAGAGCGGCTACTTCTCCGGTACTGTGGATGGCTACGAGTCGGTGCTCACCGTGGACTCCCTTCAGACCATGACTGCTCAGCAGCTGGAAGCCCTGGAGCCAAGGGAGGTTCCCGACGATGCCGTGGGCAAGCTCATCACCGACAACACCTGGTACTATGTGACCGTGGTGCCTGCCGACCAGCTTGCAGGCGTGAAGACCGGCGACACTGCGCCGGTGACCTTCGCCTCGCAGTTTTATGAGAGCATTCCCATGACCGTGGAGCGGCTGGGGCAGGAGGAGCAGGGCGGACGGCTCTTGGTGCTCTCCTGCGATAAATATATCCAGAATGCCACACTTCTTCGCCAGCAGTCGGCGGACATTGTCTTCACCACCTATGCCGGGCTTCGTGTGCCCAAGGAGGCTATCCGCGTCAACGAGAATGGAAGCGTGGGTGTGTATGTGCTGGAGGGCAGCAATGCCGTGTGGAAGTCGGTGAACATCCTCCACGACAACGGCGAGACCTACGTGGTGGAGCTCGATAAGTCTTCGGTGAACAACCTCTGGCCGGGAGACGAGATCATCGTCACCGGCAGAGACCTATACGACGGAAAGGTAGTTCGATAACATGGAAGAGATTGCAAAAAATGTAGCCCGGGTGCGGGCGGCCATGGCCGAAGCGGCCAGAAAGGCCGGCCGCGACCCCGGAGAAATTTTACTCTGCGCCGCCAGCAAGATGAATGACAGTGCTCGAGTCCAGGCCGCCGTGCAGGCGGGCGTGGACTGCTGCGGCGAAAACCGCGTCCAAGAGCTCATGGAAAAGCTGCCCCAGGGTGCCTACACCGGAAAGCCTGTCCACTTCATCGGCCATCTTCAGACCAATAAAGTGAACAAGGTGGTGGGGAACGTCGCCCTCATCCAGTCGGTGGATCGGGAGGAGCTCCTCCAGGCCATCGAGAAGGCCGCGGCCAAGCTGAACATCGTCCAGCCCATCCTGCTGGAGGTGAACATCGGCGCCGAAGCGAGCAAATCCGGCTTCACGCCGGAGGAAGCCATGGTGATTGCGTCCCGCATGGCCGAATTTCCCCACTGTAAATTGGAGGGACTCATGGCAATTCCACCAATTTCGGAAGAACCCGGTGGAAATTCAAAGTATTTTGCACAAATGCATCAGCTTCTTGTTGACATAAGGGCAAAAAAATACGATAATGTCAGTATGGCGTGCCTGTCGATGGGAATGACCGACGACTTTACCGACGCCATCGCCAACGGCAGCACCATGATCCGCGTGGGTACTGCCATTTTCGGCGCGCGCCACTACGGCAATCAATAAATAGATACGCAGAGAAAACTGCTTTTTGGAGGACAGAACACCATGGGATTTATGGATGAATTGAAAAAACTCGCACGCCCTTATGCGGAGGACGAAGACGATTTCGATGATAATTTCGACCTGGACGAACGTCCCCGGGCTTCCCGCGCCAGCACAGCTGCCCGTCCCGCGCCCAGAACGGCTCCCTCCTCGTCCTACGACGAAGTCCTGGACGATCTGAGCCATTCCAACACCCAGACCAGCCGCACCGCGTCCCGCCGCACCACTGACAGCAAGGTGGTCAATATCCACACCACCACTCAGCTTCAGGTGGTGCTGGTGAAGCCCGACCGGTTCGACAACGTCTCGGAAATCGCCGAGCATCTTCGCAGCAAGCATGCCGTGGTGCTCAACCTCGAGGCCACCAACAAGGACATTGCCCGCCGCCTGGTGGACTTCCTCTCCGGCTGCGCCTACGCCTTGGACGGCAAGATCAAAAAGATCGCCATTTCCACCTACATCATCACGCCCTATAACGTGGACATCATCGGCGATCTCATCGACGAGCTGGAAAATAACGGCCTGTATCTCTAATCGTCGGGAGGAGCGTTTGCCATGTTTACACCCCAGGAAATTCAGGAAAAGACCTTCACCAAGGCCGTCTTCGGCGGCTACGATATGCAGATGGTGGATGACTTCCTCGAGCCCCTTTCCGAGGACTACATCACCCTCTATAAGGAAAACGCTGTCCTCAAGAGCAAAATGAAGGTGCTGGTGGAAAAATTAGAGGAGTACCGGAGCCAGGAGCAGAGCATGCGCAAGGCTATCCTCTCCGCCCAGCGCACCGCCGATGCCATGGTGGCCGAGGCGGAGAAGAAGTGCGCCCGGCTCATGTCCGACGCGGCCAGCGCCGCCCAGGATAGAAGTCAGGATGCCGAGGTCATTGTCTCCCAGGAGCAGGAGCGGATCAACTGCGCCAAGAAGGCGGCGCAGAACTTTATCGACGTCATCGAGCGGGATATCCGCGGCCATCTGGAGCTTTTGGAATCCCTCAAGAAGCGGGATATGAGCCTGGAGCTTCAGCAGCAGCTGCCGCCCCGCAAGCCCTATGACTATGAGGCCGACGAGGAGAAGCCCCTGGTGGTGCCCAAGTCCGCCCCCAAGACTCAGCCCGTGGAGAAGGCCGCGCCCCAGCCGGCACCGGCAGAGAAGCCTGCCCCCATACCTGCGCCGGCGGAAGAGCCGGAGACCACCGAGGAGATTGCCCATGAGATCGAGCAGAATCTCAGCCGCATGATGGATGCGGATATCTCCTCTGCCGCCCCGTCCCAGCCCGGCAAAGCATCCACCCATGCCGACAGCAGCACCATTAAGTTCACCAACCTGCAATTCGGCCGGAATTACGATCCCACCAGCGGTACATAAGGCCGGTGGAGAAGGAACGCCCGCAAGCGCTCAGGCGGTGCTGAGCTCTTGCGGGCGTTCCTTCTTGAAAACCCATGGAAAGGGAGGATCCCCATGTCAGATATCATTGCCGCCGTGTCCACCGGGCGCGTGGTCAGCGCCATCGGAATCGTGCGCCTCTCGGGAGAGGGCTGCATCCCTCTGGCTTTTTCCGTGTTTACGCCCCGGGGGCAGGCCGCCGCAAAGACCGTGGAGGATCGCAAGCTGATCCTGGGCGCGCTCCACGACCGCCAGGGGCGCATCATCGACGAGGCCATGCTCACCGTGTCCCGGGCACCCCACTCCTATACCGGCGAGGATACGGCGGAGTTTCACTGTCACGGCTCTCCGGCGGTGCTCTCTGCCGCCCTGGAGGCGCTCTTTGCCAAGGGCGCCAGGCAGGCAGGCCCCGGGGAGTTCACCAAGCGCGCTTTTTTGAATGGCCGGATGGATCTCACCCAGGCCGAGGCCGTCATCGACCTCATCGAGGCCGAGAGCGCCGAGGCCGCCGCCAACGCCGCCGGCCAGCTGGGCGGCGCCATGGGGAAAAAAATTACGCCGGTCTACAACCGGCTCACCGATGTTTTGGCGCACTTTCACGCCGAGCTCGACTACCCTGACGAGGACATTGATCCTCTGGTACTCTCGGAGGTGGAGGCCGCCGTGGCGCACTGCGCGGGAAAGCTCCGGGAAATTCTCGCCACCTACGGCCGGGGACAGGTTTTGCGCCGGGGCATCCGGGCGGTGATTCTCGGAAAGCCCAACGCCGGAAAGTCCAGCCTCCTCAACGCCCTGGCGGGCTTTGACCGGGTGATCGTCACCGACATTGCCGGCACCACCCGGGACACCGTGGAGGAGACGGTGAAGGTGGGGCGGCACCTGCTGCGCCTCATGGACACCGCTGGAATCCGCGACACCGCCGACGAGATCGAGCGCCTGGGCGTCGCCCGGGCGGAGGCCGCCGCCCGGGAGGCGGATCTGGCCATCTACGTCTGCGACAGCGCAGCCGAGCTCACCGACGAGGACTTCCGCGCCCAGGAGGCCGCCCAGGAGGCGCCTGCCGCCATCGCCATTCTCAACAAGCAGGATCTTCCCCAGGTGGTGGCGCCTTCGGATCTGCCCTTTGAATGGATTGTGCCCCTCTCAGCCAAGACCGGCGAGGGGATTGACCAACTGGAGGACGCCCTGGACGCCATCTTCGATGAAGAAATCCCCTGCGACGGCTCCATCCTCACCAATACCCGCCAGGCAGGCGCCTGCGCCCGCGCCCTGGAGGCGCTGGAGCGCTGCCGCCAAGGTCTGGCCGCTGCCATCCCGCCCGACGCCGCCCTCACCGACGTGGAGGAGGCACTCCTCGCCCTCGGCGAGATTACCGGCAAGAGCATGCGCGAGGAAGTGGTGGGCAAGATTTTCTCCCGCTTCTGCGTGGGGAAATGACGGAAGCCGCACGATGCCCGCATCGACCCGTGGACGGCAATGGCCGCCCCTACGGCGTGCTTCTGCGGTACAAAATCAGCGAAAACCAGGTGACGATGTTGCCGTTGAAAAACTCCATACCCTGCTTTTCGCATAGATCCGTGACCAGAATCCCGTGGCTCTCCACGCAGGGGTACATCTTGTCTGGATGGCGGCAGGGGGCGTCAGGGTAGGCGCACTTCTCGCACAGCGCGCATGCCTCGGTGGAGAGGACGTAGGTCTCCAAGCCCTGCTCGGCCACCAGCTTTGCCACCTGGTGGGTGATTTCCTCATGCTCCTTCCGGGTGGACAGGGTTTCCTCCAAGTTTTCCACATCGCCCACTTCGGTCACTGTGGAGATCATCAGCCCTTCCGGGTAGGACAGGCACCGCGCCCGGCATTCCTCCACAGTGCCCACCGCCGGCGGGCAAGCCCAGGTCTTGCCGTACATGGGACATTCCGTCTCGCAGACGTGGCGCACCCGCTCGGTGAACACCAGGTCTAAAGGCGAAAAATACGCATATTGAAAAATGGGAAGCGCCGCCAGCGCCTCTTCCAGCTTGGTTCGATCCAGCATCAAATTCGCCCCTTTCTTCCTTTATTCTACTGAATTTATCCTCACTCGTCAATCGGAGGTGCATCCCTTGCTTCGCTATCCCTGCCTGGTGCTCGATCACGACGATACCACCGTTGATTCCACCCGCGCCGTCAATTATCCCCAGTTCTGTGAGGCCATGGCGCGATTTCGCCCTCAGATGGAGATTTCAGAGGCGCAGTTCTTCCGCTACTGCTTCGACCCGGGCTTTTACGGGATGTGCGAGCAGGTGCTTCGCTATACCCCGGAGGAGATGGAGGCGCATGTTGCCATGTGGAAGGAGTACCACAAAACCCACCACCCCCAGTTCTTCCCCGGGATCCCGGAGATTCTCCGCCGCCAGCGGGCGGAGGGGGGACGCTACTGCGTGGTGTCCCACTCCGAGGCCGACGTGATTCTCGCCGCCTACGACCGCGCCGGGGTGCCCCGGCCGGATCTGGTGCTGGGCGCTGAGCAGCCGCCGGAGCACCGCAAGCCCGCCCCCTGGCCCCTCCAGGAGATCATGCGCCGTTTTTCCCTGGAGGCGAAGGATCTTCTGATGGTGGACGACATGCCCCACGGCGGCGTCATGGCGCGGGCGGTGGGCGTGGACTTTGCCTGTGCCGGGTGGTATGGGATGCTTCCCGACATCGAGGAGAACATGCGCCGCCAGTGCGACTTTTTCTTCTCCACGGTGGAGGCCTTTGCGCGCTTTCTCTTTGGCGATGAAAACGCAATTGCCGAATAGACAGCCATTCCCCCACGGGCGGCCATAAAGGCCGCCCCTACGGACACGCCTCCGGTTTTTTCGTAGGGGCGGGGTTTATCCCCGCCCGTGAACAGCTTCACGATTCGCGCCGCGTCCATAAAAAAGCGAGCAGGCTTCCCGGCCTGCTCGTTTTTTGTTATTGCTCCAAAAGTCCCACGCAGTCGAAGTGGGGCTTGGCCGCGATTTTTTCCTTGGCGGCCTTGAAGGGGTCGTGCATCAGGGTGATGACGGTGTAGTCGCTCTGCTCCAGCGCTTCATCCAGGGTGTGGTTGGCAAAGCCCGCCACATCGCCCTGGATAAAGGGCTCGCAGGCGATCACCTGGTAGCCCCGTTCCTTTAGAATCTTGGCCAGCTCCACCGAGGGGCTCTCGCGGATGTCGTCGATGTTGGCCTTGAAGCTCATGCCCAGCACCGCCACGGTGCTGCCCGGCGCCACATCCTTTTCGACACGACCGGCCACCCAGGCGGGCTTGGAGTCGTTGACCAGCCGTGCCTGGTAGATGAGGGGAGTGATGTCCTCGAACTTTTCGTGGATGAACCAGGGATCCACCGCGATGCAGTGGCCGCCCACGCCCACGCCGGGGTTGTGGACGTTCACCCGAGGATGGCAGTTGGCCAGCTTGATGAGCTGGAAGACGTCGATGCCCAGCCGGTCGCAGACCTTGCTTAGCTCGTTGGCATAGGCGATGTTGATGTCGCGGAAGGTGTTCTCCACCAGCTTGCACATCTCGGCGGTGAGATCGTCGGTGACGCGGATGGTGCCCTTGGTGACCACAGGGGAGTAGATCTCCTTGGCATATTCCGCCGCTTCGGGGCGGGTGGCGCCGACGATGCGGTCATTCTCCCGCAGTTCGATGAGCATTCTCCCGGGGATGATGCGCTCGGGGCAGTGGGCGGTCATGAATTCCTCGGCGGCAAGACCGCTGACCTCGGAGACGATGGACTCCACCAGCCGCGTGGAGTAGGGCGGGGAGGTGGACTCCAGCACGCACAGGTTCCCGGCGCGCAGCACGCTGCCCACGCTTCTGGCAGCCGACTCCACAAACCGCATGTCGCTCACGCGCTTGCCCTCTTCAGTGTCGCGGTAGGGCGTCTGCACGCAGATGATAAACACATCCGCCGGCTCCGGCGTGGTAGAGAAGTGGAGCCGCCCGGTGGCAAGCGCCTTGGTCAGGGCGTCCTGGAGGCCGGGCTCCACGATGTGGATATGGCCGGCATTGAGGCTCTCCACAACCTTCTCGTTGATGTCGAAGCCGCAGACCGTGTAGCCCGCCAGGGTAAAGGTGACGGCGGTGGGGAGGCCGATGTAGCCGCAGCCCATAATTTCGATTTTCTTCATGTTCATAGCTCCCAGGGGAAAACTTCCCGATGATGTTCCGATGCAGGAGCGCCCGGCGAGACCTGGCGTGCCTGCGATTCCACTGTAGGGGCGGGGTTCATCCCCGCCCGTGCCGCACCTGCGATTCCCAAAGTGCCTAAGGCAAATCGCAGCCTAGTTCGGGCGGGCATAAAGCCCGCCCCTACGGCACAACCATAAAAATTATTATACCGAACCTTTCAGCAATTTGCAAGAAGCTCGTCCACCCGGTCGGTCTTCTCCCAGGGAAGATCCAGGTCGGCGCGGCCGAAGTGGCCGTAGGCGGCGGTCTGGCTGTAGATGGGGCGGCGGAGCTGGAGGGTGTCGATGATGGCGGCGGGACGCAGGTCAAAGGTGCGGCTGACGGCAGAGGCCAGCACTTCGTCGGAAACCTTGCCTGTGCCGAAGGTGTCCACCAGCACCGAGACGGGCTTGGCCACGCCGATGGCGTAGGCCAGCTCGATCTGGCACTTCTT
>DVGD01000050.1 GCA_018712905.1 Candidatus Avoscillospira stercoripullorum
TGGTGACCCGGGAGCAGATGGCCGCCATCCTCTACCGCTATGCCGAGCTCAAAGGCTACGACATGAGCGCCCGCGCCGATCTCTCCGGCTACAAGGACGCCGACAAAATCTCTTCCTGGGCCAAGGACGCCATGAGCTGGGCGGTAGGCAACTACCTGATCAGCGGCAAGGGCGGCAAGACCCTGGATCCCACCGGCACGGCCACCCGCGCAGAAGTGGCGCAGATCGTCATGTGGTTCTGCGGAAACGTGCTGTAAATATCGCAAAAAAACGCCTCCCTGGCCGGGAGGCGTTTTTTTGCGATATTTTAGTCCCACAAGTCCCGTTCCCGGGGAAAGGTGATCGAGGCGGTGGTGCCCTCCCCCAGCTGGGAGGTAATGGTCAGGCGGTGGCCAAGTTTGGTGAGAATGCGCTTACAGAGGTAGAGCCCGATGCCCGTGGCCTTCTTCTCCCGGCGGCCATTGAGGCCGGTATAGCCTTTTTCGCACACTCGCGGCAAATCCTCCGGCGCGATTCCGATGCCTGTATCGGCGATGGAGAGCGTGTCGCCCTGGAACGTGATGCGCACGCTGCCCTTGGCGGCATACTGCACCACGTTGGCAAAGAGCTGCTCCAGGCAGAAGCACAGCCACTTTTCATCGGTGAGTACCTTGGCATCGATTGTCCCCAGCTCCAGGTGGATCTTGCTGCGGATGAAGAGCGGGGCGAATCTTCGCACCGATTGGTGCACCGCCGCATCCAAATCGCAGGGCTTTAGCACATAGTCGCTGCTCTCACTGCCCATGCGCAAATAGGCCAGCACCATATCCACATATTGTGATACGCGGAAAAGCTGCACCTCCAGCTCCCGGCTCACCGGCGTGTCTTCCGGCTGCAAAAGCAGGCGCATGGCAGAGATGGGCGTTTTGATCTGGTGTACCCAGAGGGTATAGTAGTCGGTGAGTTCCTTTTGTGCCAAGTCCCGGCGATCCAATTCCAGCACCTTGCTGCGCAGCATCTCCTTGAGCAGCGCCTGGTAGTCCTCCTCCAAAAGGTCGTCCGGTTCCGGCAGCTCCTTGAGAGAGGTGATATTCTCGCGGCACATGGACGCAAGCACCCGATGGCGGCGGTACCAGAAGAAGAATCCCACGCCGCCGCTCAGAAGCAGCGCCACCGCGCATAGGAGCAGCGCATAGGTCATGGCCTCCAGGGGAAGGCCATAGAGGAAATACACCACCACAAACACCAGCACCAACAAGATATAGAGCGCCGCCCAATAGCGCTGGCGGTGGAGATAGGAGAAGATCAGCTTCATGGAATCAGATACCCCATTCCCTTTTTGGTGACGATGAGCGCCTCCGCGCCGATGGAAGAAAGGGTCTTGCGAAGGCGCGTGACGTTGACGGTGAGGGTATTCTCATCCACAAAGCTGTCGGTCTCCCACAGCCGCTGCATCAGTCGCTCCCGGCTTACGATCCTGCCCCGGTTTTCCAGCAGCACCTGCAAAATGCGAAGCTCATTGCGGGTGAGCGCGGCGGACTTCCCGTCCAGCTCCACAGTGCCGTCCTGGAGCCGCAGGCGCAGATCTCCACAGCTCAGCTCCTCGGTGGCAGGGGCAAAGTCATAGGCGCGGCGCAGCAGCGCCTGCACCTTGGCGGCCAGGATATTGAGATCGAAGGGCTTGGACAGAAAATCGTCGCCGCCCATCTGAATGGCCATGAGGATATTGAGGTTGTCCGAGGCCGAAGACAGGAAGAGAATGGGCACCTTGGAGGTACGGCGAATCTCCTGGCACCAGTGAAAGCCGTTATAAAAGGGCAGCATCAGATCGAGAATGACCAGATGGGGCTTCAGCCGCTGCACCTCGCCGGCCACATCCCGGAAGTTCTCCGTCACATGGCAGGTATAGCCCCAAGATGTGAGATGTTGTGCCACGGCGCCTGCAATCGTGGCGTCGTCCTCCACCAGATAGATGGTCACGGGAATTCCCCCTTTCCTGCTGTCCATGATACCCTAAGACATAGCGCAAAGTCAAAGGAAAGGGAGAAAAATCAGAAAAAAGTAAGAACTTACCGCCTCAGGGGCACGAGCAGGCAGATCCCTGCCGTGATGGCCAGTACCGCCGCCGCGCGCAGCAGCAGGTGAAGCACCTGCTCCGGCCAGAGCAGCAGCACTACCCCGCCCACAAGCAGCCCAAGCGCCAATGTAATCCCAATCAATAGCGCCATTTTCACCAGGTATTTTGCAAACAGATCCATGGTTTTGCCTCCTTTCCCGGAGAGTATGGCCAGAGGCGAGTGTATTCATACCACAGATGCCAACCATGGGCACCACCGTATTCCGGTGGTGCCCCAGCGTGTCGAAAAAGTATTTTCGCCCCGCTGTGCGGATTTTGAAACTTTCAAAAAAGTTTCAAAATCCTGTTGATTGAACGCGCGGTGGGCTTTTTGCCCCCCGCACACACCCCCCGCTGCTCTGTCGCACAAGTTTTCAACGAGGTTTTTTGACAGTCTCATAATAATTATGGTTGTGTCGTAGGGGTGGGCTTTATGCCCACCCGAACTAGGCTGCGATTTGCCTTAGGCACTTGGGAAATCGCAGGTGCGGCACGGGCGGGGATGAATCCCGCCCCTACAGTGAAATCGTGGGTGCGCCGGGTCTGGCTGGACGCACCTGCATCGGAACATCATCGGGAAATTTTCCCCTGGGAGCTATGAACATGAAGAAAATCGAAATTATGGGCTGCGGCTACATCGGCCTTCCCACCGCCGTTACCTTTACCCTGGCGGGCTACACGGTCTGCGGCTTTGACATCAACGAGAAGGTTGTGGAGAGCCTCAATGCCGGCCATATCCACATCGTGGAGCCCGGCCTCCAGGACGCCCTGACCAAGGCGCTTGCCACCGGGCGGCTCCACTTTTCCACCAAGCCGGAGCCGGCGGATGTGTTTATCATCTGCGTGCAGACGCCCTACCGCGACACTGAAGAGGGCAAGCGCGTGAGCGACATGCGGTTTGTGGAGTCGGCTGCCAGAAGCG
>DVGD01000051.1 GCA_018712905.1 Candidatus Avoscillospira stercoripullorum
CAGCGCAAGAAGCTTTTTCATCTTTTTGTTCCTCCTATCATGAAATAGAATATATGGGAGTCGGCCATGGGGAATGCCGCTTCCTGAATATCACTATTTTACTAGAAAATCGCAAAACTTACAATAGAGAATTGAGAATTTTTCTGTTTTTGTGCAGTTTCTACGAGTGCTTACCGAGGTTGCCGGATGAAATCTAAGTATCTTTTTTGTATTCTCGGCATTTGTGCAATATATCCGAGAAACGTCTGGGAAATTTCATGCAATCTGACAAGGCTTTTCCAGTGTTCCGGAGGCAAGCAGCTAGTCCTCCGCAGTCGCGCTCAGCGCGCTGGACAGCTTGGCAAAATCGGGGATGGAGAGCGTCTCGCCGCGCACATTTTCCGCAAAGCCGCACGCCCGCACAGCCTCCAGGAGCCTCGGCTTGGGGATGCCCAGGGCGCCCAGGCCGTTGACCAGGGTCTTGCGGCGCTGGGCGAAGCTCGCCCGCACCACCCGGAAGAAAAACGCCTCGTCCGCCACCATCGCCGGGGGCTGGGATCGCACGGTGAGATGCAGCACCGCCGAGGTCACCTTGGGCTGAGGGATAAAGCAGCTGGGCGGCACGTCGAAGAGAATCTCCGGCTGGGCGTGGTACTGGCAGAACACCGTGAAGGCGCCATAGTCCGCCGTGCCAGGCGCTGCGCAGATCCGCTGGGCGACCTCCTTTTGCACCATCACCGTGACCGTTTCAAAGCACTTGGCCTCCAGCAGCGCCGCGAGAATGTCGGAGGTAATATAATAAGGAAGGTTGGCGCAGGCCTTCACCCGCAATCCGGGAAACTGCTCTGCCACCAGGGCGGGGATGTCCTGCTTTAAAATGTCGCCGAAGATGAGATTTAAATTCTCCGGCTGCCCCAGGGTTTCGGCCAGCACCGGCTGAAGGCGCTTGTCCAGCTCCACCGCCGTCACCTTTCCGGCCAGGCGGCACAGCCACTGGGTCAGCGGCCCCACGCCGGGTCCCACCTCCAGCACGCCGCAATCTCGATCCACCCCGGCCTCCCGGGCAATGCGCTCCGGCACCCAGGATTGGGTGAGAAAGTTCTGTCCCTTGGCCTTGGAAAAGTGAAAGCCGTGGCGGGACAGCACGTCCTTGATCTCGTGGATATTACAGGGATCCATAGGTATCCTCCTTGATGGTTGGTAGTATCCGATTTTGGGTGTAGGGGCGCATTGTATATGCGCCCGTGCCGGAGAGCGTTTTGCGGAAGCCTTATGGGAATCGCAGCTGCCCACGGGCGGATATATAATCCGCCCCTACGGGTGCGGAAGAAATTTGTAGGGGTCGATGCCCCCATCGACCCGACCGCGCAAGCGGCCTTGCACAGGCGGGCGGCTGATAGCCGCCCCTACGGGTGCGGTGGAAATCGCGGTGCGGTGCCGGGTTTTTGGCCATTATACCATACCTTCCGCGGTGGCGTCAAAATAATCTCCAAGAAGCGGTTTTCCCCATTGCTATTTGGCCAAAGAAAGAGTATAATATTCGATAAAGGGATATCGATAAATATATAATCCATATCATATTTTATATGGCGCGATCCATTCCCTGAGAAACCCTTCAAAGGAGCGAACAACATGAGCAGACTTTCCATCCGCACCAAAAGCGAGGCGCAGGCGGTTGTGGAGGATCTCTACCACAGCGTAGAGCGCCGCATTGCCTCCAGTCCGCCGGGACTTTGCCCCGTGGACATGACGCTGACCTTCCTCAATCTCTGCCACGCCCAGTCCTGCGGCAAGTGTGTTCCCTGCCGCGTGGGTCTCGGGCAGCTGAGCGCCCTGCTGCGCCAGGTTCTCGACGGCACCGGCACCCTGGAGACCATCGACACCATCGAGGCCACTGCCCAGGTAATTCTGGACACGGCTGACTGCGCCATCGGCGTGGACGCGGCACGGCAAGTTCTCATGGGCATGCGGGGCTTCCGGGATGACTACATCTCCCATGTGACCGAGGGTCGCTGCCTGGGCGGACTGGAAAATCCGGTGCCCTGCGTGGCGCTCTGCCCTGCCGGGGTGGACATCCCCGGCTACGTGGCGCTGGTTTCCGAGGGGCGGTATGCCGACGCGGTGAAGCTTATCCGCAAGGACAACCCCTTCCCCACCGCCTGCGCCTACATCTGCGAGCACCCCTGCGAGGCGCGGTGCCGCCGCGGCATGATCGACGATCCCATCAACATCCGCGGTCTTAAAAAGTTTGCCGTGAACAATGCTGGCACGGTGCCCAATCCCCCCTGCGCGCCGGACACCGGCAAGCGGGTGGCCATCGTGGGCGGCGGCCCCGGCGGCCTCTCGGCTGCCTACTACCTCCGGCTCATGGGGCACAGCGTCACCGTCTACGAGCAGCAGAAGAAGCTGGGCGGCATGCTTCGCTACGGCATCCCCAGCTACCGCTTCCCCCGGGAAAAGCTCGACGAAGAGATCGCCTCCATTCTCTCCACCGGCATTGAGGTGAAGCTGGAGACCACCATCGGCAAGGACATCTCCTACAACGACCTCCGCAAGCAGTATGACGCGCTTTACCTCGCCATCGGCGCTCAGACCGACAAGAAGACCGGCATTCCCGGCGAGGACAGCCAGGGCGTCATCTCCGCCGTGGAGATGCTCCGCGGCATTGGCGACGACATCATGCCCGACTTCACCGGCAAGAAGGTGGTGGTCATCGGCGGCGGCAACGTGGCCATGGACGTGACCCGCAGCGCCATCCGCCTGGGCGCGGAGAAGGTAAGCTGCGTCTACCGCCGCCGCCAGGCCGACATGACTGCCCTGGCTGAAGAGGTGGAGGGCGCGCTGGCCGAGGGCGCGGAGCTCCTCACCCTCCAGGCGCCGGTGCGCATTGAGGCCGACGAGAACGGCCATGCCACGGCGCTGTGGGTACAGCCCCAGATCATCGGCCCCGTGGGCCGCGACGGCCGTCCCCGCCCCAACAAGGCAGACTGCCCCGAGGTGTGCATCCCCGCCGACCTCATTCTGGTGGCCATCGGCCAGGGCGTGGAGACGCACTACTTTGAAGAGGGCGGCGTCCCGGTGCGCCGGGGCAGCTTCCTGGCCGAGGAGGACTCTAGCCTCGACACCCAGGAGGGCGTCTTCGCCGGGGGCGACTGCGTCACCGGCCCCGCCACCGCCATCCGCGCCATTGCCGCCGGCAAAGTGGCCGCGGCCAACATCGACGAATATTTGGGCTACAACCACGTCATCACCACCGACGTGCAGATTCTCCCGCCGCCCCGGCTCAACAACCTGCCGCCTCATGGCCGCGTGACCATCGGTGAGCGGGAGGCCAGCGAGCGGAAGAAGGACTTTGCCTGCATCGAATGCGAAATGAGCCTGGAGGAGGCCACCACTGAGGCAACCCGCTGCCTCCGGTGCGACCACTTCGGCTACGGCAGCTTTAAGGGAGGGAGAATTGACAGATGGTAACGCTGACCATTGACGGCAAGACCGTAACTGCCCAGGAGGGCACCACCATTTTGGAGGCCGCCAGAGCCAACGGGATCAACATTCCAAGCCTGTGCTACCTCAAGAACATCAACCAGATCGCCGCTTGCCGCATCTGCGTGGTGGAGATCAAGGGCATCAGCCGCCTGATGCCCGCCTGCGACAACCAGGTGGCCGAGGGCATGGAGATCTACACCAACTCCCCCCGGGTACGCCAGGCGCGCAAGACCAATTTACAACTCATTCTCTCCCAGCACGACTGCCGATGCGCCACCTGCATCCGCAGCGGCAACTGCACCTTGCAGAAGCTGGCCAACGACATGAACCTCTTGGGCACCCCCTATGAGACGGAGCTGCCCATCACCCGCTGGAATCAGAATCTGCCCCTTATCCGCGACGCGGCCAAGTGCGTCAAGTGCATGCGCTGCGTGCAGATCTGCGACAAGGTGCAGAGCCTGAACATCTGGGACGTGGCCGGCACCGGCTCGCGCACCACGGTCAACGTCTCGAAAAACCGCAAGCTCGAGGACGCCGACTGCTCCTACTGCGCCCAGTGCATCACCCACTGCCCCGTGGGCGCCCTCCACGAACGGGATGACACGGTGAAGGTGCTCAAAGCCCTGGCCGATCCCGACATCGTCACCGTGGTGCAGGTAGCGCCCGCCGTTCGCGCCGCCTGGGCGGAGGACTTCGGCCTCCCCCTGGACGTGGCCACCCCCGGCCGCATGGTCTCCGCCCTCAAAGCCCTGGGCTTTGACTATGTCTACGACACCAACTTCTCCGCCGACCTCACCATTATGGAGGAGGGCAGCGAGTTTATCGAGCGCTTTACCCACCGCGATCAGTATCCCTGGCCCATGTTCACCTCCTGCTGCCCTGGTTGGGTGCGGTTTGTGAAGAGCCAGTTCCCCCAGTTCACCGCCAATCTCTCCACGGCCAAGTCTCCTCAGCAGATGTTCGGCGCCGTGGCCAAAACCTACTTCGCCGAGAAGATGGGCATTCCCCCGGAGAAGCTCAAGGTCATTTCCGTGATGCCCTGCGTGAGCAAGAAGTCCGAGAGCGACCTGCCCACCATGCGCGGCGATTCCGGTGAGAAGGACGTGGACATCGTCCTCACTACCCGGGAGCTGGCCCGGCTTCTAAAGAGCGACCATGTGGACATCACGAAGCTTCCCGAGCAACAATTTGACTTCCCTCTGGGCACCGGTACCGGTGCGGCAGTGATCTTCGGCGCCACCGGCGGCGTCATGGACGCGGCGCTGCGCAGTGCCTATTTTCTGGTCACCGGTAAGAACCCCGACGCCGATGCCTTCCTCCCTGTCCGCGGCATGGACGGCTGGAAGGAAGCCGCCTTCGACATTCCCGGCGCCGGGACGGTGCGCGTAGCCGTGGCTCACGGCCTGGCCAACACCCGCAAGCTCATGGAGGCCATCGAGGCAGGAAAAGTGGCATACGACTTTGTGGAGATCATGGCCTGTCCCGGCGGCTGTGCCGGCGGCGGCGGTCAGCCCATCCACGACGGCCTGGAGATGGCCGCTCTCCGCGGCTCGGTGCTCTGGGAGCTGGACAAGGGCAGCAAGCGCCGCTTCTCCCACGAAAATCCCGAGGTGCAGACCCTCTATGCGGAATATCTGGAAAAGCCTCTGTCCCACAAGGCCCACCACCTGCTCCACACCGACCACACCGCCTGGGAGATGCCCCGGCAAAAGTAAGTCCCCTTGCAGGGACGCAAAAAAACGCAGGCAAATTGCCTGCGTTTTTTTGCGCCCTTGCGGGAAACGGGTCGATGTGTGTCTCGACCCCTACAAGCGGTTCTGGAAAAATGCCCGGGTCTCGGCGGCGTTGCGGAGGACTTCAGCGCGAAGGGCTTCCAGGCTGTCAAATTTTTTCTCGCCCCGGAGGCGGGTGAAAAATTCCACGCGGATTCTCTCGCCGTAGAGCTCTGCCGTACAGTCGAGGATCCACGCCTCCACCAGCCGCCCCAGCTGGTCGTGCACCGTGGGGCGCACACCCACGTTGGTCACCGCCGGATGGACAGTGCCGTCGGGCAATGTGACCAGGGTGGCATAGACGCCGTAGGCTGGGGCGATCAGCCCCTCGGGCAAGGCCAAATTGGCCGTGGGAAAGCCCAGGCGGCGACCCAGCTCCTTGCCGTGGAGCACCTCGCCGGTGAGAAAGTGGCGGTGTCCCAACATCTGAGCCGCGGCCTCCATGTCCCCATGGCGGATGAGCTGGCGGATGTGGGTGGAGGAGACGGTGATCCCGCCCAAAGACACCTTGTCCACCACGTTGACGCCCACGCCCCGCTGGGCGCACAGGCGGCGCAGCTTGTCCGGTGTGCCCTGGCCACGGTAGCCGAAGGAGAAGTCGTGGCCGCAGACCACATGCTTTGCCCCCAGCTCCCCGAGCAGGTAATCCTCCACAAAGGATTCCCAGGGCATCTCCATCATGGCGCGGTCAAAATGCGCCAAAATCACCTCATC
>DVGD01000052.1 GCA_018712905.1 Candidatus Avoscillospira stercoripullorum
TGATGCCCTGGAACCCCGACGTAAAACAGAGGAAATATCTGGAGACGCCTGATTGCGAATAAACGAACCCGGTAGGTTTGTGCAAGGCCTACCGGGTTTTGACTGTATACGGGCGGTTGTTGAGCGCTTACATTTGTTCTGTGGTATAATGGACTTAATCAAACAGGAATTACAGTATGTCCCAGCCAGATCAGATAGATCTAACCGCAGAGGAAAAATCATATTTACAGGCATTGATTGACGCAAAGAAGGTTTCTCCGCGTGTCTCTGACCGAGCAAAGATCCTGTTGCTGCGTTCAGAGGGCGTATCGCCCAGCGAAATTCGTCGGAAGCTGCATATGCTTTCCAAACCCGTTCGGTTATGCCTAGATAAGTTCAAAGAGGGTGGCCTGATGCGCGCTTTGCAGGATGACCAGCGTAGCGGCCATCCAAAAGAGATCTCGGAAGAAGCCATGCAGTGGATCGTCCAAACAGCTAAAAAATCTCCACGAACTCTGGGGTATGAGCAAGATCTCTGGTCAATCGCTTTACTTCACCAATATGTGCAGCAGCACGCAAAAGAGGCGGGTTTTCCAAGGCTGGAGCGCATCACTTCTCCGACCGTATCCAGGATCGTAAACCAAGCGGATCGGCAGAGTTTAAAGCTGAAAAGAACCAGAAAACTAAATGGCTTCGATCTAATCAACTGCACCGAAGTCCTGATTTATTGTCGCCCATATCCCAGATATGAAAATGGGTCGGACGATGTGCGGATAATAGGATGCGATGTGGTAACGGCGGAGATCTTCGCATCTGAGCCGAACTCTAACATCCAGGTCTCATGCATCCAGTTTCTTGAGATGCTCGACGGCAAATATCCAGAAAGCTACACACTCCGCATTGTAGACGATGATTGCCGGGTTTTTGAATCGCCGGAGATCCAGCTATATATCTGGGGCAAGAGAAAGGGGCGCTTTGAGGTGTATAGGCTCCCAACTGATGGAGAATATACAAAAAGACTTGTAAACAGAGATGTTCCATTTGCACCAAAAAGATAAAAAAGTGGTGCATCTGCACCACTTTTGATCAAATTGTATTTCAAATACCAATTTCGGCACTTATTTTTTGGTGCAACTCTATCTGCAAAAGTCTCGTCAATACTGGAAAAATTGATGCATAACATAGAAGAAAACCCCCGATAAACAGGGGTTTTCTTCATGCCGCCTTGTTCTCCAAGGTGACGTCTTGATATGGTGCGAGAGAGGAGACTCGAACTCCCACGCCATAGGACACACGCACCTCAAACGTGCCTGTCTACCATTCCAGCACTCTCGCATTTCTGAATGCCTGATTATTATAGCGTTTCACTTGCCGTTTGTCAACTGGATTTTTCAAAAAAGTGGCCGGGCGGGAAATTTCCACGCCGGGATGCTGTCGATTTTCCAGCATTTTTAGTTGCGAAAGACGGCCGGGTCTGATATAATACATGATACGATTGTCCGCCCGGAGGCGGGCAGGACAACCTTTGGAGACTGCTGCCGGGAGGGATCTTCTTGCCCCGCTTTTTTGTGCCGCCTGCCGCGCTGGAAGGCGACTTTGTCACCCTCACCGGGGAGAGCGCCGCCCATGCCAAGGTGCTGCGCCTGATGCCGGGGGAGGAAGTCAGCCTCTGTGACGGCGCCGGACGTGAGGCCAGAACCACCGTTCTGGCGCTGGAACCGGGACTGGTTCGTCTTAAGGTGGAGGCGCTGTTCCCCAGCGAAAGCGAGCCGCAGCTCCGCGTGAGCGTGTACATGGGCTTTCCCAAGGCCGACAAGCTCGAGCACGTGGTGCAGAAGGCCACGGAGCTGGGCGCCTTTGAGATTGTGGCCTTCCCCTGCGAGCGAAGCATCTCCCGTCCTGATGCCAAGTCGCTTGAAAAAAAGCTGGAGCGCTGGCAGAAGATTGCCGCTTCCGCCGCCGAGCAGAGCGGCCGGGGTCGGATTCCCCAGGTGCTGACGCTGCCCTCCTTCGACGCCGCCGTGGCGCGGGCGTCCCAGGCGGACTGGGCGGCGCTGTTTTATGAAAAAGAGCGCGACGGCTCCATCGCCGCCACGCTGCCGCCGGAGCTTGCCACCGCCGCCATCCTCACAGGACCCGAGGGCGGCCTCACCGAGGACGAGGTGGCCAAGGCGCGGCAGGCAGGCGTGAAGGTGTGCACCCTGGGTAAGCGCATCCTCCGCTGCGAGACGGCGCCGCTGTGCGCCCTGTCGGCGCTTTTATATGCCGCCGGCGAACTGGAATAAGAATTATTGCATTAAGGATCTGATGGAAATATGGCAACAAAACGGAATCACTCCGCCGCGAAGGTGCTGCAAAAGAAGGCCGATGACGCGGTGGTCTACCAGGTCATGGTGGCGCTGGCGCTGCTGTGCTGCGCCCTGTTGGGGCTTCGCGCATTGCGCAGCTACTATGCCACTGTGGGCGGCTTCACCACGCTCTACGACTACGCCGCCTGGATCGGCTGGGGCGGCGTGGTGCTGGCGGGAGCGGCGCTGGCGGCGACGGTACTGTGGAAAAACCGCGTGGCGCGCGCCATTTTACCCTGGTTTTGCGCTCTGGGCGCCGTGATCGCTGCCACAGGCTTCAGCATGCGCCTGGCGTGGGTGGACGGGTTCTCCTTCCTGTACTACTTGTGCGTCGCCATGGCGCTGCAATACATCGTCTTCAAGCTCTACCGCTGGGAGTTTTTCCTGCTTTCACTGTCCACGGTGCTCGCCGGCGGGCTGTACTTCTGCCTGAGCAACGGAGCGGGCTGGACGCCCAGAGCCATTTTCCTTTTGGCAGCGTTGGCGGTGAGCGTGGTGGGTACCACGGTGCTGGCGCTTTTGGCAGGACGCCAGGGCGGTACGGTGCGTCTTCTTGGCCGGAACCTTCGGATCTTCGGCAAGCGCGCCACGCCGGTTTTCATCCTGGCGGCCAATGGCCTGTGGGTTTTGTGCACCGTGGCTGTGGTGATCCTGGGAAGCCTGTTTGCCTACTACTGCATGTTCGCGGCCATTGCCGTGGAGTTCATTGCCGCAGTGTATTATACCTTCCAGCTCAATTAAATCGCAAAAACCGCTCCGTTTGGAGCGGTTTTTTTGCATGGATTCGCGCAATTGTAGGGGTCGATCTCCGATCGACCCGCGGACGGCCAATCCGCCCCTACGGGTGCGGTGCACGACCGGCGATGGTGTAGGGGCGCATTGCATATGCGCCCGGGGAGGCACCCTCGAAATCGCGGGTGCACGGGCGGATATATAATCCGCCCCTACAGGTGCAGTGCGTAGGGGTCGATGTCCCCATCGACCCGCGGACGGCCAATGGCCGCCCCTACGGGTGCGGTGCGTAAGGGGCGATGCCCACATCGACCCGCGGCTAGAACCCGTAGACCACCACGCCCAGTACCGCCGCCAGGAGGATCAGGGCGATGGGGGAGACGCTGCGCTTGAAAAGGGGCTTGGCGCCGAAGAGCACGGCGGCAAGCACCACGGTGAGTGCCGCCTCCCGCCAGCCCACGACACCGCCGGCGCCGGAGAGGTTGGAGAGAATCATGGTGAGGCCGGTGGCCAGGACAATGCCGATGATGCACGGGGTGAGCCCGCCCAGGGCTGCCTGGGTGACCGGGTGCGCCCACACGGCCTTGAGGGCGGCGAAGACCAGGAGGATGATGACGAAGGACGGCAGCACCACGGCGAAGGTGGCCAGGATCGCGCCGAGGATGCCGCCCTGGCGGCTGCCCACGTAGGTGGCCAGATTCACCATGATGGGACCCGGGGTGCTCTCGCTCACGGCGATCATATTGGTGAGGCTGTCCTCGGTGAGCCAGCCGTAGGAGAGCACCACGTCCCGGATCAAGGGGATGGCGCCGTAGGAGCCGCCGAAGGCGAAGCAGCCCACCCGCAAAAAGCCCAAAAACAGGTCGAGATAGATCATGCCTTCCGCCCTCCCTTCCGCAGGTTCCCCAGCAGGTAGAAGAGGATCCCCACCACCGCGGCGATGAGCAGCATGGCGATGGAGGAGAAGTTCAGGGCGAAGAGGTCGATGAGCACCATGGCCACAAAGGCGCAGGCAAACACCGTCCAGGAGAAGGCAGACTTCTCCATGAGCTTCACCATGCGGATGGCGGCGTTGAAGATGAGCAGTCCCACGGCGATCTGGATGCCCCGGAAGGCGTTGGCCACCAGGGTGATCTCGAGGAAGTGGTCGAGGAACATGGAGATGGCGTAGATCACCAGGAAGGACGGCAGCACCACGCCCAGGGTGGCGGCCACGGCGCCGGAGATCCCGGCCTGGCGGTAGCCCACGAAGGTGGAACAGTTGATGGCCACGGGCCCGGGGGTGGATTCGGCCACAATGGTCACATTCATCATGTCCTCGTGGGTGATCCAGTGCTTTTTCTCCGAGCAGATGTCTTCGATGATGGGGATCATGGCATAGCCGCCGCCGAAGGTGAAGAGGCCGATCTTGAAGAAGGTGGAAAAGAGCTCCCAGTAGATGCGTTTTTTCATAACATCCTCCCTTTTAAGAAGAACTGGCACTAGTATAACAGCTCAGCGCCGGAATGTCACGCTAAGATCCTGCCTTTTGCATATCCTCCCCCTTCGCCCGCATAGGGTGAGAGGGGGAGGGGATGTCCATGTGGAAGGGAGCCATCGCCCGGAACGTGGGGCTTTTGACGGCGGCCAATCTCCTGATGCGGGGGGTGGGCATGCTCTTTCAGGTCTACCTCACCGCCCGGGTGGGGGCGGCGGGGGTGGGACTATTGCAGCTCATCACCGCCGTGCAGTTTTTTGCCATGACCCTGGGCACCTCGGGGCTGCGGGTGGCGGCGCTGACTCTTACGGCGGAGGAGTACGGCTACCGCCGCTTTGGCGGCGTGCGCCAGGCCATGGCCTGGTGCCTGGGCGCGGGACTGGCGCTGAGCACCCTGGTAGGCGGGCTGCTGCTGGTCTTGGCAGAGCCGGTGGCAGTGCTGTGGGTGCGGGACGTGCAGGCGATTAAGAGCCTGCGGCTTCTGGGGATCACCCTGCCGGTGAACTGCCTGAGCGCCGTGCTGGCCGGCTGCTTCACGGCCTGCGGACAGGTGCGCAAGCTGGTGGCCGTGGAAATCGGCGACAAGATCGCCACGGTGGGCATCACCATGCTCCTGCTGCGCCGGGGCGTGGCGGGGGATCTCGCCCACGCCTGCGCATCCATCGTGGCGGGCAATGCCCTGGCGGCGGCGGGGTCGGTGACGGTGCTGCTGGTGTTCTTGTACCGGTGGCTTCGAAACCTGGAGGGGGAGCGCGCCTCCGGCATGGGCGGGCGGCTTTGGCGAATCGCCGTGCCCGTTGCCCTGAGCGACTATTTGCGCTCCGGCCTCAGCACGTTGGAGCAATTTCTCATCCCCTGGGGCTTTGCCCGCAACAGCGGCTCCAGCTCCCAGGCCATGGCCGACTACGGCACCATCCACGGCATGGTCTTCCCCATTTTGATGTTCCCCAGCACGGTGCTCGGCGCCGTGTCCGATGTCTTAGTGCCGGAGCTGGCGCGGCGGCGCGCCCAGGGCAACCGAGAACGCATCGAAAGCCTGGTACGACGGTGCCTGGTACTGGGACTCTTCTACGGCGCGGCGGTGGCGGGGCTTCTCTACGTGTTGGCGTCACCCCTGGGGGAGGGCATCTACCACAGTGCCGACGCTGGGCGGTACCTCAAGTGCTTCGCGCCCCTGGCGGTGATGCTCTACCTCGACCTCATTGTGGACGGCATGCACAAGGGACTGGGGCAGCAGGTCTACTGCGTCCGGGTCAACACCATCACGTCGGTTTTGGACGTGGCGCTTCTCTTTTTCCTGCTGCCGCGCTTCGGCGTGGCGGGCTATTACTGGAGCTTCGTCCTCTCCCACGGCGTGAATTTCTATTTGAGCATCGGAAAGCTCCTGTCGGTGTCCGGCGCCAGGCTGCCCTGGGGGCAGGTGTGCCGGGGGATGGCGGCGGCTGGGGTGGCCGCCGCGGTGGTGGCCAAGGTGGTGGAGATCGGCGAGGGCTTAGAGCAGGTGCTCCTGGTGGGCGGAATCTACCTGGCGCTGACGGCGCTGTTGCTTCTTCTCACCGCACCCGTTGACACCGGCGGCCGCGGCGCATACAATGGAAAGAAACGAAAGGGTGAAAACTGTGCTGGAGACCCATCCCATTCCGCCTCTCTATGACGAACATTCCCATATTCTGATCCTGGGCTCCTTCCCCTCGGTGAAGTCCCGGGCGGGCATGTTTTTCTACCACCATCCCCAGAACCGGTTTTGGAAGGTCATCGCCGGGGTGCTGGGGCGGGAGACGCCGCAGACCATCGAGGAAAAGGCGGCCATGCTCCACGAGAGCCACATCGCATTGTGGGATGTGATTGCCCGGTGCGAGATCACCGGCTCGCAGGATAGCTCCATCTCCCACGCAGAGCCCAACGACCTGGGGGAGATCTTCGCCGCCGCGCCCATCCGGGCGATTTTCCTCAACGGCGGCACGGCCTGGACGTATTTTTGCCGCACCAAGAAGGACTGGGGCGTCCCGGCCTTCAAGCTCCCCTCCACCAGCCCGGCCAACGCGGCCTGGACGCTTCCCAAGCTCCTGGGAGCCTGGGCGGTCATTCTTCCTTATTTATAAGCGCCTGTCCGGCCTCATAGATGGCCTCGGCCAGCGCCTTGGAGCCGGCGGCGGCAAAGTGGACGTGATCTAAAAAGTAGTCTTCCGGGAACTTTTCGGCCAGGGCGAAGAGATCCAGCACCGCCAAGCCATTCTCTTCCATCACCTGGCAGGCGATGGCGTTGTAGTGGCGGATGTCGCTGTTTTTCCGGCAGGAATCGCCGGTGTAGTGCGCCTCCAGGGTGGGCGTGGAGGTGAGGAAGAGGAGCCTTGCATGGGGGAAGAGGGCTTGGAGCCGCCGGGTGAGGCGGGCGAGCATCAGACGGTAGACCTCCGGCGGAGTGAGGGGCTCGTCGCCCAGAATCCGCAGTACGTCCCAAAGCCCGGCGTTGAATACCACCAGCGAGATGGCCTCCCGGTTGCAGGCCGCCGCCCACTGGTGGGCGTAGCGCAGGGCGTACTGGGCGAAGCGGCAGTTTTCTGCGGGGCTGTGGATCTCCCACGCCCCGGCGGTGAGGGCGCGCAGGGCGGGCTCATAGCCTGGAAGTCCGTCGTCGCGCCCCATGCGAATGGAGTCTCCCAAGAGAAATACATGGTGCATAGCCATTCCTTCTTTTCAAATTATTCACAAATCCTTTACGGAAATATGCTTTTTTTCGACAACCCACGGGGCTATAATAACACAGAAAGGAGGCGAGGACAATGAAGCGAAATCAGAACATCCCGGATTTGGACGATCTCATCTTCGACGACGAAGAATTTCACGTCAGCGAACGCTGAGAGGAGCTTTGCGGGAGCAGGGCTTCTTCTTTTTTTATAGATAGCAATTTTCTAATCCAGCGCGACCTGACGGCGCTCCCGGCTGATATCGAAAATCTCGCAAGAAAAATAAAAAAACCCTTGACAGGGGGAAATATTATGCTATAATAATGAAGCTGATTGCGAGATGCTGTTATAGCTCAGTCGGTAGAGCGCGTCATTGGTAATGACGAGGTCGGCAGTTCAAATCTGCCTAACAGCTCCAAAGAAAACCCTAGAGCCGCAAGGCTTCTGGGGTTTTTACTTTTTCTGGAAGGCAAACGCCCAGCGTAAAAACCGACACAAAAACCGACACCATGCCGTACAGGTCATTCCTGTGCGGCTTTTTTTAATGCCTGCCGGAAGATCTGGCTGGCCTGCCGGATGCTCTCTTCGTTGGCGTGGGTGTACATCCGCAGCGTGACCGCCTTGTCGCTGTGCCCCAGCTTTTCCGATACGCTGGCCACGTCCGCCCCCGCTGTAATGGCCACGCTGGCGAAGGTGTGCCGCAGCTTGTGGGGGTGCAGGTCGGGAATTCCGTAGCGCTTCGAGAAGTTCTGCATATACCGCACGGGGCTATGGGGGTGCATCGGTTCGGGGCTGCCGTCCTGGGTGAATACAAAGGCGCTGATGGCCGACTCTGCCTGCTCCTGCCGCAGCGCCCGCAGTAGCGCGATAATCTCCGGGTCAATGTCTACAATGCGGGTGCGCCCGTTTTTCGGCGTATCCAGGTAGACGCCCTTCTGGGGCGTATAGCAGAGATTGCGGCAGATGGTGATGGAACACATCTGAAAGTCAATGTCCCGCCATTGGAGGCCGCCGCATTCGCCCCGCCGGATGCCGGTGTCGATCAGCAGCCGGAGAAAGACCTGCCATTTTAGCGGCTCTTCTTTGAGGCAGTCCAAGATATACCGCACTTCCCCGGCGGTATAGGCTTCGATCTCCTGCTTCTGCACTTCGTCTTTCCGGGGCTTGGGGCGCTCCACCTTGTCCATCGGATTGCGGGGGATCATGTCGGACAGATAGGCCATTTTGAAGAGGCCGGAGAGGATCACGTAGCACTTGACCACCGAGCTGTGCGCCTTGCCCTGGGCTTGCAGCTTCAGCAGCAGGGCGGTCACGTCGGCGGGGGAAATGTCCGGCAGCTTCTGCTCCCCCAGCGCCGGGTAAATCCAGCGGTCGAGGCAGCCTTGATAGCTGCAACGGCTATTCTCGGACAGCGTGACCGTTTTGGCGGGCATGAAGACCCGCTCCCCAAATTGGTGAAGCGTCTGGATTTTCGCCGCCTCTGCGGCCTCCTGGGCTTCCTGCTGGCGCTTCTCCTCCCGGCTGACCACTTCCCCGGCCTTGCATTGCCGCTCAAATTCGGCGGCGACTTTTGTAAGCTCCCGGTCAATCGCCCGCTGGCTCCACCCTTCCGGGGGATACCATCGAGAAGTGAGCCGGGCTTTTTCACGTCCCCGGCGGACAGTGATTTCATAGAAAACCTTTCCGGCTTTATTAGTCATCTTCCGGGTTGACGGCATTGTATGACGCCTCCTTCTCTCGTGCCTTTTTTTCTTTTTCAACAAAATCTGGAACCGGAACACTATATGCCAAGACATCGAGAAGTGCTTCAAATAATAGAAATTGCTTCATTCTGACGTTTTTTCTCTCGTAATATACACCGGAAACGGTATTAGACCATGATTTTGCATGGTTTACTGCTTGAATGTAATCCGAAGCAGCAGAAGCAAAATTGCCAAATTGTGGAGATTTTGCCAACAAACTGAGGAAGGCACCGGAAATTCCTTGAAGATCTTGCTTGTCTTTTGAAAGCTGCTGTGCTGCTTCATCAAGAATGCCCATATCCTCTGCGGTGAGTTCTTTGGTCTCTATTCGCTCATAGTCCGACAAGCCTATCAAATAATCCGAAGAGACGGAGAAAAACAAAGCAATCGTTTTTAGCTTGTCGATATTTGGCTGGCCTGTGCCGTCGGCGTACTGTGAGACGGCTTGTCTCGAAATATTCAATTCCCTTGCCAGTTCTGTCCTTGTCACGCTGCGGTCATCTAAAAGTTTTCTAAGGCGTTCCGGGAAAACACCGTTGTATTTCTCTAGCGTTGACATCATTCACACCGCCTAAATGCAATATTTTCTTGCGTTTATAAGATAGAAGCAATTTATCTTTGCGTTTACGTTTTTCTTGCGCTATTATGATTATAGCAAGTAAAAATTGCGCCGTCAAGATAAAGAAAAACAAAAAAGGAAGGTGATTTACGTCATGGACGAAAAGGCCAGAGAGGCACAGCGAACCTATATGAAAGAATGGCGTCGCAAGAATCGCGACAAGGTTAGAGAGAGCAATCGACGGTATTGGGCAAATAGTAGCCGTTCGCATTGTCATAGCTATGAGGCTCTGCGGCATATCAACCTGACCATTGACCAGGGTGAGTTCGTGGCCATTATCGGTCTGTCCGGCGCAGGCAAGTCCACTCTGATTCGCACCATCAACCGGATGCACGACATCACCCAGGGGACCCTGACGGTGGACGGCACCGACGTCATGTCCCTCCACGGGAAGAGTCTGCGAAAATTCCGGCGGAAGATCGGCATGATCTTCCAGTCCTTTAACCTGATCACCCGGACCACTGTCATCAAGAACGTGCTCACCGCCTTTGTCCCGGCCCTGCCCTGGTGGCGGGCAACACTTGGCATCTTCACAAAGGCGGAGAAGATGAAGGCCCTGGAGGCACTGGACCAGATGGGAATTCTGGACAAGGCCTTTGTCCGGGCGGACCAGCTCTCCGGCGGCCAGCAGCAGCGGGTGGCTCTGGCCCGGACCCTGGCCCAGGACCCCCAGATCATCTTGGCAGACGAGCCGGTGGCCTCCCTGGACCCGGTGACCGCCAAGCAGGTTATGGATGACTTCCAGCGGATCAACCGGGAGATGCACATCACAGTCCTCATCAACATCCACCACGTGGAGCTGGCGCTCCAGTATGCCACCCGGGTGGTGGGCATCCGGGCCGGTGAGATCGTCTACGACGGCCCGGCGGACCAGGTGGATCAGGCGGTGCTGGACGCCATCTACCAGGGGAAGCAGGAGGAGCCGGCATGAGCGTGTATGACAAGATCTTCCCGCCCAAACTGCTCACGCTCCCCAATGGGAAGCAGGTGAGCAAGCCCCGCTCCCGGGCACCCCTGGCAGCAGTCATTCTGGTGGCCATGACGACCCTCTCGGTAGAGGTCACTGGTTTTGATATGGGCGTTCTCGTCAGCCGGATCCGGGAGTTCTTTGTTATCCTGGGGGAGATGATCCCGCCGCAGTGGGACTATATGTCCCAGATCTGGCAGCCCCTGTTCGATACCATCAAGATATCCCTGCTGGGCTCCTTCATCGGCTCGATCCTGGTGGTTCCCTTTGCTATGCTGGCCTCCACCAACATCATCCACAGCCGGGTGGTCGTGGCGGCCATGCGGCTGCTGCTGAGCATCATCCGCACCCTGCCCACCCTGGTATCCGCCCTGATCGCCACCTACATCTTCGGCCTTGGCACTCTGGCGGGCACCACTGCCATCGCCATCTTCACCTTCGCCTATATCGGCAAGATCCTCTACGAGGAGATCGAGACCGTGGACATGGATCCCTTCGAGGCTATGGAGGCCATGGGAGCCACCAAGGTGCGCTCCTTCATCAGCGCCATCGTGCCCCAGGTACTGCCCTCCTATCTCTCCAACTGCCTGTTCTGCTTCGAGGGCAATGTGCGCTACGCCTCCATTTTGGGCTATGTGGGTGCCGGTGGACTGGGCCTGATCCTCAACGAGAAGATCGGCTGGCGGGAGTATGCCAGCGTGGGCATGATCCTGCTGGCCCTGTTCATCACGGTATTCATCATTGAGACGATCAGCCGCGCCGCCCGGAAGCGGCTGGTATAAGGAGGGGCTGCTATGAACAATCGAATTGAAGCGGCCTATGAGCAGCGGACCCGCCGCTGGGTGTTTGAGCTGGCCGTGGCGCTGGTGGTAGCTGCCCTGTTGATTTGGAGCGGTACTGCGGTGGAGACGGCGGGTACCACCCAGAGCGGTGCCACGATTGCCTGGAACATCCTGGCCGGTATCTTCCACCCGGATACAGGTCTGCTGTTCAATTTCACCACCCAGGGTGTGCCCTACCTGCTGCTGGAGACCATCTGCATCGCCTTCCTGGGCACCATTGTGGGGGCGATCCTCTCCATTCCTCGGGCCTTCCTCTCCGCCTCCAACCTGGCGCCCAAGCCGGTGGCTTTCCTTGGGCGGATCATCATTATGGCGATCCGCACGGTCCCCGCCTTTGTCTATGGGCTCATGTTTATCCGGGTCACCGGCCCCGGCGCCTTTGCGGGCCTTTTGACCATGTCCCTGTGCTCAGTTGGCATGGTGAGCAAAATGTATATCGAGGCCATCGAGGATCTGGATGTGCGGGTGCTGGAATCCCTGGACGCGGCAGGCTGCACCACCTGGCAGAAGATCCGCTACGGCATCCTGCCCCAGCTGATGCCCAACTTCGCCTCCACCGCCATTTACCGCTTTGACATCAACCTGCGGGACGCCACCGTGCTGGGTCTGGTGGGAGCCGGCGGCATCGGTGCGCCGCTGATCTTCGCCATGAACGCCTACCGCTGGGAGGAAGCCGGCGCCATCCTGGCGGGCCTCATCGTGCTGGTGCTGATTGTGGAGTGGATCTCCACCAAAATCCGGGTCAAGCTGGCCAGGGGGTAATCATGGAAAAGACGTTTCAAATCTATTATACTTCAGACACTCACGGCCATATCTTCCCGGTGAACTATGCCTCGAACTGCCCGGAGAACTCCGGACTGCTGAATCTGGCCGCCCAGGTGGAAAAAGACGGGAACACCCTGGTGCTGGACGGCGGAGATTCCTTGCAGGGGACGCCTTTGACCCAATATTATCTGGAACACTGCAAAAAGTGGCCCATCCACCCGGTGGCCGCCGCCTTCAATGCCATGGGCCTGGACTACTTCACCCTGGGCAACCACGACTTCAACTTCGGCTATGAGGCTCTCCGGGACTATCTGCGGGCCATGGACGGAGTTTGCCTGTGCACGAATGTAGAGGACTTGGGGGGAGAGCTGCGCATCCGTCCCTGGGCGGTGCACACCCTGGCCAACGGCCTGCGGGTAGGGATCACCGGCGTGGTCACCGACTTCGTAAACGTGTGGGAGCAGCCACAGAACTTGGAGCGGATTCGGGTTACCGACGCCTTTCAGGCCGCACGAGCGACTTGCGCCGCCCTCCGGGAACAGTGTGATGTCTGTGTGTGCATCTACCACGGCGGCTTTGAGGAGGAACTGGAGACAGGGCGGGTGCTCTCGGACAGCGGTGAGAATCTGGCCTGTAAAATTGCCCGGGAGCTGGACTTCGACCTGCTCCTCACCGGCCACCAGCACATGGCGGTGGAGGGAGTGAATCTGTCCGGCACCTACGCCGTTCAGCCCCCCGCCAATGCGGGGCAGTTTCTCCATATTTCCGGTAAGTGGGAGGGAACACGCAGTTCCTTCCGATCCAGATTGACAGCGGTGGGCGCAATCCACCCAGCAGAGCCTTATCAGAGTCTGCTTCCACTGGAGAATGCCGTACAGGACTGGCTGGACCAGCCCATCGGGGAGTTGGATCGCACCATCCCGCCGGAGGGGAAATTGGAAGCGGCTCTCTACGGCAGCCAGGTGGCTGCCCTGTTCAATCAGGTGCAGCTGACAGAGACCGGGGCGGACTTCTCCTGCACCAGCCTGGG
>DVGD01000003.1 GCA_018712905.1 Candidatus Avoscillospira stercoripullorum
AATTTATCCATGGCGGTGCAGAGATCCTCCAGCGCCTGTTCGTCGCCCTCCTCCACCGCGTCGACGATGCAGTGGCGGATGTGATCCTGCAAGATCACCTTGCCCACGTTGTTGATGGCGGCCTTGACGGCGGCAATCTGCACGAGCACTTCGCTGCAGTCCCGGCCGTCCTCCACCATGCGGCGGATGGATTCCATGTGGCCGATGATCCGCGCCATGCGGTTTAAGACGGCCTTGGTATTCTCGTGGGTGTGGGTATGGCCGTGGCCATGGCTGTGGGCAATGCCCAGCTGGTGCAGTTCCTCGTGGGTATGCTGTTCTGACATCGGGCGCCCTCCTTTCCGGGAGATTCGCTTTATTATATCAGAATTCCAAGGAAACCGCAAGGGCGGCCATAGCCGCTTCGCGGTCGGGTCGATGGGGACATCGACCCCTACAATTTGCACCGCGCCCGTAGGGGCGGATCTCTGAGCCGCCCGTCGGCCGTCTGGCCGCTTCGCGGTCGGGTCGATGGGGACATCGACCCCTACACGGTGCAGCCAAAATTTCCAGCGCACCTGTAGGGGCGGATTATATATCCGCCCGGGGCAGTTGCGGTTTTGCGGGTGCCTGCACGGGCGCATATGCAATGCGCCCCTACACCAGGGTCGGTAGCGCAGCGCACCTGTGGGGGCTTACTCCAGCTCGAAGGCACCGGTGTAGAGCTGGTAGTAGGTGCCCTTCTGCGCCAGCAGGGATTCGTGGTCGCCGCGCTCGATGATGCGGCCGTGCTCCAAGACCATGATGGCGTCGGAGTTCCGCACCGTGGAGAGGCGGTGGGCGATGACGAAGACCGTTCTGCCCTTCATCAGCTGATCCATGCCCCGCTGCACAATGGCCTCGGTGCGGGTGTCGATGGAGGACGTGGCCTCGTCGAGGATCATCACCGGCGGGTCGGCAACAGCTGCCCGGGCGATGGAGAGGAGCTGCCGCTGGCCTTGGCTCAGGCCGGAGCCGTCGCCGGAGAGCACCGTCTGGTAGCCCTTGGGCAGCATCATGATAAAGTCGTGGGCATTGGCCAGCTTGGCGGCGGCGATGCACGCTTCGTCGGTGGCGTCGAGCTTGCCGTAGCGGATGTTATCCATGACCGTGCCGGTGAAGAGGTTCACATCCTGGAGCACCATGCCGAGAGACCGCCGGAGGTCAGGCTTTTTGATCTTGTTGATGTTGATGCCGTCGTAGCGGATCTTGCCGTCGTCAATATCATAGAAGCGGTTGATGAGGTTGGTGATGGTGGTCTTACCAGCGCCGGTGGCGCCCACGAAGGCGATCTTCTGACCGGGCTTGGCGTAGAGGGAGACGTCATGAAGAACGGTTTTGCCCTCCTCATAGGCGAAGTCCACGTTGAACATCCGCACATCGCCGGTGAGCTTGGTATAGGTGACGGTGCCGTCGGCCTGGTGGGGATGCTTCCACGCCCAGGTGCCGGTGCGCTCGGCGCACTCGGTGAGGCTGCCGTCGGGATTCTCCCGGGCACGCACCAAGGTCACATAGCCGTGATCCTCCTCCACCGGCTCATCCAGGAGGGTGAAGATGCGCTCAGCACCGGCGAGTGCCATGATGATGGAGTTGAACTGCTGGGAAATCTGGGACACGGGACGGGTGAAGTTCTTCGAGAGCTGGGCAAAGAGCATGATGCCGCCCAGGGTGATGAGGGTCTCGTGGCTCAAGATGGCCAGGGCGCCGCCCAGCACTGCCACCAGCACATACTGGAGATTGCCCAGGTTCATCATAATGGGCATGAGGATGTTGGCGAAGATGTTGGCCTTGGTGGCGCTCTCCTGGAGGGCTTCGTTGCGCCGGTCAAACTCATCCTTGGTGGCCTCCTCGTGGCAGAAGACCTTGACCACCTTCTGCCCCGAGATCATCTCCTCAATGTAGCCGTTGAGGTTGCCCAGGGTCTTCTGCTGGGCGATGAAGAACTTGGCGGAGTTGCCGCCGATCTTCTTCACGGCCTGGAGCATCAAAACCAGGCAGAGGAGCACAAAGAGCGTGAGGATGGGGCTGGTCACCACCATGGCCACAAACACGGCCAGGATGGTCACGAGGCTGGAAACCGTCTGGGGAATGCTCTGGGAGAGCATCTGGCGAAGGGTATCGACGTCGTTGGTGTAGTAGCTCATGACGTCGCCGAAGGTGTGGGTGTCATAGTACTTGATGGGCAGGCGCTGCATGTGGTAGAACATATCGTCGCGGATCTTCTTCTGGACGCCCTGGGCCACCCGCGCCATGAAGACGCCCTGGAACAGCGACGCCACCACGCCCACGGCGAAGACGGCGGCCATCTGGAGCACCACCGCGGCCAGGCCGGAGAAGTCCGGATTGTCTACCTTCAAAAGGGGCGTCACATAGTCGTCCACGATGGTCTGGAGGAAGGTCATGCCCGCCACGCTGGAAAGCGCCGTGAGCACCAGGCAGATCATCACCAGGATCACCGTGACCTTATAGTTCTTAAAATAGGAGAGGAGCCGGAAAACGGTCTTTTTATTGACGGATTTCATGCTCACGTGTCCATGAGGTCTCGGAGGCATCAGGCTCCCTCCTTTCTGGTCTGGGATTCATAGATCTCGCGGTAGATGGTGTTGGTCTTAAGGAGCTCTTCGTGGGTGCCGAAGCCGTCGATCTGGCCGTCCCGGAGGACGATGATCCGGTCGGCATCCTCCACGGAGCTCACCCGCTGGGCGATGATAATCTTGGTGGTGTCGGGGATCTCCTCCAAAAACGCCTTGCGGATCATGGCGTCGGTGTGGGTGTCCACGGCGGAGGTGGAATCGTCGAGAATCAAAATCTTGGGCTTTTTGAGCAGCGCCCGGGCGATGCAAAGCCGCTGCCGCTGGCCGCCGGAGACGTTGGTGCCGCCCTGCTCGATGTAGGTGTCGTACCCGTCGGGGAATTCGCGGATGAAGCCGTCGGCCTGGGAGAGGGAACAGGCATGGATCATCTCCTCGTCGGTGGCGTCGGCCTTGCCCCAGCGGAGATTGTCCTTGATGGTGCCGGAGAAGAGGACGTTCTTCTGGAGCACCATGGCCACCTGGTCGCGGAGGGCTTCCAGGTCGTAGTCTCTCACGTCCACGCCGCCCACCAGCACCCGGCCTTCCTTCACGTCGTAGAGCCGGGGGATGAGCTGCACCAGGCTGGATTTGCTCGAGCCGGTGCCGCCGAGAATGCCGATGGTCTCGCCGGAGTGGATGGTGAGGTCGATGTCCTTTAACACCGGCTTTTCGGCGTTGCGGTCGTAGGCGAAGGTCACGTGGTCAAAGACGATGGAGCCGTCCTTCACCACTTCCACGGCCTCGGCGGGGGATTCCAGGGTAGACTTCTCGTCGAGGATCTCCACGATACGCTCGGCAGAGGCGCGGGAGAGGATGATCTGCATGGCGATCATGGAGAGGAACATGAGGCTCATGAGAATCTGCATGACGTAGGAGATCATGGTGGTGAGCTGGCCGGTGGACATGGCCACCTCGTGGGTGGTGATGATGAGCCGGGCGCCGATCCAGGCCACCAGGGTCATGCAGCCGAAGGCGCAGAAGTTCATCAGGGGCGCGTTGAAGGCGATGATGGTCTCGGCCTTGGTGAAGTCCTTATAGATGGTGTCGGAGACCTGATCGAACTTTTCGATCTCGTGATCCTCCCGGACGAAGCTCTTGACCACCCGGATGCCGCGAAGATTCTCCTGCACCACCTGGTTCAAGCGGTCGTAGGTCTTGAAGACCCGGCGGAAGATGGGGTGCACCGACTTCATGATGGCAAAAATGCCGATGCCCAGGATGGGCAGGGCGATGAGAAACACCATCGCGAGAGAGCCGTTGATCTGGAAGGCCATAATCATGGACAAGATCAGCATGCCCGGCGCCCGCACCGCCACGCGAATGGTCATCATAAAGGCATTTTGAATGTTGGTGACGTCGGTGGTCAGGCGGGTGACGATGGATGAGGATGAGAATTTATCAATGTTGGAGAAGGAATAGCTCTGGACGTGGTGGAACATGTCGTGGCGAAGGTTCTTGCCAAAGCCCATGGCCGCCACGGCGGCGCTGTGGCCGGAGAGGGCGCCGAAGCCCAAGGACAAGAGGCACATCACCGCCAGGGCGATGCCGCATTTCCACACGTAGCTCATGTCGCCCCGGCCGATGCCGTTGTCGATGAGCTTGCCCATGTAGAGGGGGATGAGAACATCCAGCACCACTTCCATGGTCACATAGATGGGTGCGAGAATGGAAGGTCTTTTATACTCCCGCACGCAGGCCAGCAAATGTTTCAGCAAATCATCATTCCTCCTTGGCTGATTGTGGGAACGTC
>DVGD01000053.1 GCA_018712905.1 Candidatus Avoscillospira stercoripullorum
TTCCGGGTATTCCTATGTGCTGGTGCGGTCAGTGTGGAAGGACAACCTCCCGGGACTCTTGGAAGAGGCGGCGGCCTTCTGCCGGGAGGCGGGCGCCAAGGCGGTCTTCGCCTCCTACGAGTGCTATGATCTCCCCGCCCGCCACGTCCACGACGTGCTGGAGTTCACCATGGATCCCCACCGCCTGCCGGAGGTTGCGCCCGTGCCCCTGACGCCCATTTCCAAGGAGAACGGCCGGGACTATCTTGCGGTCTACAACCGCTGCTTTGCCAGGATGCCCGGTCACGCCTCCTATGATGAAAAGGATTTGGCGCGGCTCTTGGAGCAGGGCGGGGCATTTCTCGTCTACCGCGGCGGTACCCCCGCCGCCGTGGTGGAGCTGGGAGAAAATAGCCTGGAGGGCATCGGCGTGCTGCCGGAATATAAAGGGCTCGGCTACCCCCTGGCCGTGACCGCCCTCAGGCGCCTGCCCGGCGAGACGCTCTTTTTAAAGGTGGCCAGCACCAACCACCGCGCCATCCGCCTCTACCAGCGTATCGGCTTCGCCGAGACAAAAGTGGTAAGCCGCTGGTGGGAATTGTAGGGGCGGATTATATATCCGCCCGTCGGGCACCACCGGCAACGCACCTGTCCACGGGCGCATATACAATGCGCCCCTACACCCAACATCGATGGTGCACCGCACCCACAAAAAAACGACCAGCTCCTGCTGGTCGTTTTTTCATTCAAATTCCCGGTAGAGCGCCTTGACCTTGCCCAGGATCGTGGCCTCCCGGCCGTCGATGGGGTCAAAGGCCGGGTTTTCCGGCATGAGCCACACGCCCGTGTCGTCGAGCTTTAAGCGCTTCACCGTCGCCTCGTCGCCGAGAAGCGCCACCACAATGTCGCCATGGTCGGCGCTCTGCTGCTGGCGCACTACCACGATGTCGCCGCTCAAAATTCCGGCGCCCACCATGCTCTCGCCCCGCACCCGCAGGGCAAAATAGTTGGGATCCCCGTCCCAGGGGAGGTAGCCCTCCACATGTTCTTGCGCCAAGATGGGCAGTCCCGCCGTGACCACGCCCAGCACCGGGATTTTCCCGCCCCGCTGCCCCTCGGGCAGGGAGATGGCGCGGCGCTTGCCGGCGTCGGCCTGGATGCGCCCCTGACGCTTGAGCTCCCCCAGGTGGTAGGACACCGTGGCCGTGGACTTGAGCCCCACGGCGGCGCCGATTTCCCGCACGGCAGGGGGATAGCCGTTTTCCTCAATATATCGGTTGAGAAACGCTAGAATCTTCTCCTGCTTGTCGCTGGTTCTGGCCATTGCGATCCCCTCCTGGGCTGAGTATACCACAGCTTCTTCCAATTTGCAAACATTTGTTTGCCGAATTAGACACCTTCCAAGTCCCATTTGGGGATATACTGCTGCCCCACGGACTGAAAATCCTGGGTGTAGCCGTCCTGGAGATTCAAAAGCCAGAGGTAGCTCAGCACGGCGTCGTACTCCTCCCGGGTGATGGGACGGCTCAGGTCGCCGAGATTCTTTGTCTGCGGCATGGGCGTGTACTGGCACATGAGGCTCAAGAGAATCTCCCCCGGGGCAAAAGTGGACAGGAAGTCCAAAACGCCCAGGGAGTTGCCGATCTGGCCGGGGAGGATCAGGTGGCGCACCAGCACGCCTCGGGTGAGCACACCGTCCTCCATCTGAAAGGGTCCCGTCTGGCGCACCATCTCGCGGATGGCGGCCATGGCAACCTCCGGGTAGTCCGGCGCGTGGGAAAGGCGCCCCGCCAGGGCGGCGTCGGAATACTTCATGTCGGGGAGGTACACGTCCACCAAGCCCTCCAAGGCTTTGATGGTCTCCACCGTCTCGTAGCCGCCGCAGTTGTAGACCACCGGCACGGGAAGCTTGGGCGAGAGGGCAGGGAGGAGGGAGGGGAGAAAGTGGGTGGGCGTCACCAGGTCGATGCACTGGACGCCCTGGTCGATGCGCTCTAAAAAGATCTCCCGGAGGCGCTGGGGGGAGACGTCCTTACCAAGGCCGCCGTGGCTCACCGCCTCGTTCTGGCAGTAGACGCAGCCCAGGGAGCAGCCGGAGAAGAACACCGCCCCGGCGCCGAAGCTCCCGGCGATGGCCGGTTCCTCGCCGTAGTGCACGGCGGCGCGGGCGATGCGCAGCGTGTCGCCCATGCCGCAAAAACCGCGCTCCCCGGCGGTGCGATCCACGCCGCACCGCCGCGGGCAGAGGGTACAGTGGGTATAGTCCATGAATAGCTCCTTTCCTGGGAACCCGTAATTTGTAGGGGTCGATGTCCCCATCGACCCGTCCGCGCAGCGGCTCACGACCACGCCTTCGGTGTTTTCGTAGGGGCGGGGTTTATCCCCGCCCGCGGGTCGATCGGAGATCGACCCCTACAGGGTGCGGTACATCGCGATGGCCTTGGGAGAATCGCCGGTGCGGTACGGGCGGCCATAAAGGCCGCCCGTACGACTAAACCGGAGGCCTGGGGCGTAGGGGCCGATGTCCCCATCGGCCCGTGCCGCGAAGCGGCTCTGGTGCGGTGCGTCGCGGGCGGCGGCTTTATTTTGCCGTGAACGCGAAGCGGGTGAAGCTCTTGAAGGTCATGTCGGCCTTGAGCACGCAGGTCGGCCAGTCGGGATGGTGGATGGCGTCGGGGTAGTGCTGGGTCTCCAGGCACAGGCCACTGCGCAGGTCATAGGTGGCGCCGTTCTTGCCGGGACGCCGGGTGAGGAAGTTGGCGGAATAGACCTGCACGCCGGGCTGATCGGTGGTGACGGTCAGGGTGATGCCGCTCTCCTCGGCATGGAGTACGGCGGCGGGGGTGCCGCGGAGGAGGAAGTTGGAATCGTAGCCGCCGGAGCGCTTGACGCAGGGCTCGTCGCT
>DVGD01000054.1 GCA_018712905.1 Candidatus Avoscillospira stercoripullorum
ACAGAGCAGCGGGGGGTGTGTGCGGGGGGCAAAAAGCCCACCGCGCGTTCAATCAAACAGGATTTTGAAACTTTTTTGAAAGTTTCAAAATCCGCACAGCGTGGCGAAAAGACTTTTTCGCCACGCTGGGGGGTCGATCTCCGATCGACCCGTCGGGTGGAAGCGCCGGAACAGAAGGAAGCGCCCGACCCACGCAGGCCGGGCGCTTTTCAAAGCATTAGCACACGGGGACAATCCAGCCGTGGGTGTCGGGGATGCGACCCCACTGGAGGTCGGTGAGGTAGGTATAGAGCTTGAGGCTCAACTCTCCGATCTCGTTGTTGTTGATGGTCTGGACGTTGCCGCGGTAGTTGAGCACGCCCACAGGGGAGATGACGGCGGCGGTGCCGGTGCCGAAGACCTCCTCCACCTGCCCCTTCTCACAGTAGGCCATGAGATCGTCGATGGCGAGCTTCTCTTCGCGGACGGTGTAGCCCCATTCCTTCATAATGGTAATCATGGAGTCCCGGGTGACGCCGGGTAGCACGGTGCCCTCGCAGGGCGCCGTCCAGATTTCGCCGTTGATCTTGAACATGATGTTCATGCCGCCGACTTCTTCGACGTACTTGCGCTCCTGGCCGTCCAGCCACAGAACCTGGCTGTAGCCCATGGCCTCGGCCTTCTCCTGGCCGATCATGGCGCCGGCGTAGTTGCCGCCGCACTTGGCAAAGCCGGTGCCGCCTTTGACGGCGCGGACATATTCATCCTCCACGAGGATCTTCACCGGGTTGATGCCCCCTTCATAGTACGCGCCCGAGGGGGAGCAGATGATGCAGAAGAGGAACTCCTTAGAGTTGTGCAGCGACAGCTGGCACTCGGTGGTGAACATGAAGGGACGGATGTAGAGCGAAGCGCCGGGCGCGGAGGGCACCCAGTCGGCATCCACAGTGACGATGGCCTTCACAGCCTCCATAAACATATCCTCAGGGAAGGGGGGCATGCAGAGGCGGCGGTTGGAGTTGATCATCCGCCGGGCGTTCATCTCGGGGCGGAAGAGCTGGATCTTACCTTCCGCGGTGCGGTAGGCCTTGAGACCCTCAAAGGTTTCCTGGGCGTAATGCAGCGCCACAGCGCCGGGATCCATGGGGATAGGGGCGTAGGGAACAATGCGGGCGTCGTGCCAGCCAATGCCCTCGGTGTAGTCCATGAGGAACATATGGTCAGACATGTACTTGCCGAACCCCAGCGCCTTCTGATCGGGCTTTTCCTTGGGGTGGGCGGTTTTGGTGATTTTGATATCCATAATGGATCCCTCCCAATTTGCTTTCATCCATCATACAACAAAAGTGCCGCCGATGCAACAGCCGTTTTCACAAGCTTACACATTTAGCGCGATAAAGTGCCCGGCGAGGGTGTCAGCCCAGGGCGGTGAGCGCCGACTGTGCCAGGAGAGCCGCGCCGAGGGGGAGGGCGTCGTCGTCGGTGCGGAACTGGGCATTGTGCCAGCCTGGGTTGTCCTGCTCCGGGAAGCCGGTGCCGATCCAGTAGAAGAAGGACGGGACGTGGCGGCCGAGCACCGCGAAGTCCTCCGAGCCCATGTTGCCCCGGGGGAACACCAGGTTCTTCTCGCCCACCATGGCCGCGGCAGCCCGGCGCGCCAGCTGGGTCATGGCCGGGCCGTTCCAGGTGACCGGCACCTCGGGGATGAACCGAAGGTCACAGCCACAGCTGTAGCTCTCGGAAAGTCCCCGCACCAGCGCCTCCAGCCTGGCTTCGGTCTTTTGGAGCACGTCGTCGCTGTGCGCCCGAATGGCGCCGGTCATGGTCAGCGTTTCGGGCACGAAGTTCTCCGGCGTCCCGGCGTGGATGGAGAATACTGCGCAGACCAGGGGATCCAGAGGATCCGTGTTCCGGCTGACGATGGCCTGGATCCCGTTGATGATGGCCGCCGCTGCCACGATGACGTCAACGCACTGCTGGGGCGCCCCGCTGTGCCCTGCAACACCGTGGAGGGTGATTTCAAAGTGGGACTTGCCCGCCATGATGGCGCCGGGCACGATGCCGATTTTTCCGCAGGGGATCTCAGGGCGGGTGTGCTGGCCGAAGAGAAAATCCGGCTTCACCGGCAGCTTTTCCCACAGGCCGTGCGCCACCATGGCAGCTGCGCCCTGGGTGATCTCCTCGGCAGGCTGGAAGAGGAACACCACATTGCCGCGCAGGGAGGGCTGCGCCTCGGACAGGAGCCGCGCCGCACCCAGGAGGCAGGCGGTGTGGAAGTCATGGCCACAGGCGTGCATCACCCCGGCGGTCTCCGAGCAGATGCCGTTGTCCGCGGGCTCCTGCTGGGCAATGGCGTCGATATCTGCCCGGAGCGCCACGGTACGGCCAGGCTGCGCCCCCCGCAGGATCGCCACGGCGCCGGTCTTAAGACCCAGCTCCACCTGCTCCAGCCCCAGCTTTGCCAGCTCCTGCCTGATGACCTCCGTGGTTCGGTGCTCCTGGAAGGAGAGCTCTGGATGGCGGTGGAGATCCTCCTTGATTGCCCGAAGTGCCGGAGATAGTGCCCGGGCGCGTTCCAGCAGGGTAGACATATGCCTCAGTCCTCTCTTCATATTTGATCGAATCGTAGCATATGGGCGGGCAGAACGCAAGAAAAAGCGGGAAGCGGAATTTGTCCAATCATTTCCCTGGTTTGACTGGAAATTTTCTTTGCCATGTGCTATTATAAACAAGTATGACCATATTACCGATACCGGGAGGCTGCCATATGACATACTTTTCCGCAATCTTTCTTGGCCTCATTCAAGGCATTGCCGAGTTTTTGCCCATTTCCAGCTCCGGCCATCTGGCCTTCTTCCAGAATGTGGTGGGCATCGCCAACGGCGAAGAAAACATGTTCTTTGATGTGCTGCTCCATTTGGGCACCCTTGTGGCCGTCTTTGTGGCCTATTGGAGTGAGATCAAAGCGCTGATTTTGGAGTTCTTTACCATGATCGGCGTGCGCAAGCTCCCCAAGGGGCAAAAGCCTGACCGGCTGAGCCGCCGCATGATCCTCTTTGTCATTCTCGGCACGCTGCCGCTCTTTTTGGTGCTGCCGGTGAAGGATCGAGTGGAGGGACTTTATTCCAACGCCATTTTCATCGGCTGTGCATTCCTCATCACCGGTCTTTTGCTCTTCCTGTCCGATCGATTAAACCATGGCAATAAGGACATCAAGAGTGCTTCCATTCTGGATGTGCTCATTGTGGGCGTGGGGCAGGCGCTGGCCACGGTGCCCGGCATTTCCCGCTCCGGCACCACCATCTCCGCTGGGCTCTCCCGTGGCTTTGACCGGGAGTTTGCTGTGAAGTTTTCCTTCCTCCTGTCCATTCCCGCGGTGCTGGGCGCCAACATCCTCTCCCTGATCGACGCCATTCAGGAGGGAATTGACTGGAGCCTGATGCCCATGTATCTGGCTGGTGTGGCCGTGGCAGCCATTTCCGGCTATCTGGCCATTCGCCTTTTGAAGTACATTTCGCAGAAGGGCAGCTTCGGCGGCTTCTGCTATTACTGCTGGGGCATCGGTCTCGTCACCCTGATTCTCTCTCTTGTCAAGTAAAAGGAGCTAATTTCCCATGGCTGAACGGAAAAAAACCACCAACAACGGCAGATCTACCGGCCGATCCTCGTCCAAGAGCCGCGCTGCGGCCAAATCGGGACGAAGACCCATCCGCCGGGAGGTCATGGCCTTTGTCTGCCTGTTCCTAGCAGCGCTGACGCTGCTGGGGCTCTTTGGCGTGGAGGCATTTTTGATCTCTCCGCTGGTGGCGCTGTTCCGCGGTCTCATCGGCTCCGGCATTTATGTACTGCCCTTTTCCCTGTTGGGCTCGTTTCTCATTCTCCTCTTCCACGACGGCCGGCCGGTTCGGCTGCGGGTGGGCTGCGCGCTGGGCGTCGCCCTGGGCTGGGGCATCATGGGACATCTCTTCACCGCCACGGCGGAGATCGAGTGGGGCTTTCCCATGGTGGTGGAGCTGTGGAAGACCGGCATTGACCACACCTCCGGCGGCGTCATCGCCGGCTTTTTGGCCATGGCGCTCAAGTCCTCCATCAGCATGGCCGGCGCGGTGATTCTCACGGGCATTCTCATGGTGCTCTCACTGTTGTTCAGCTGTTCCATGACCATTCCCAGTCTCATTCGCGCCTACCGGCAGCGCCCCAAGCCGGAGTATGACCCGCCCAAGCGCGAGCATCCCGATGCCGCCCAGGCGCTGGTCAACCACGTGGCCACGCGGCAGATTCAAAAGGCCGAGCGCCGCCGCAGCTCCATCCAGGACTTTGATATTCCCCTGGACGATGAGCCGGTTTCCCGCCCCGCACCCAAAAAGGAAACGCCGAAGCAGGAAAAGCCTGCCAAAAAGGCGGATCGTTTCCTGGAAAGCCTGGAGAATTTGGAGCGTCTGGATCTGCCCGCATCCCAGCCGGAGCCGGTAAAGCCGGAGCCTGTGGCGGTGGAGGAGCCCCCCAAGGTGGAGGAAGCGCCGCTGGTCGTACCTGCTATACCCAAGGAGGAGCCGCCCGTCTCCACCCAGAAGGCGCGCTTTGATGCTGCCGCTGCCGACCTCATCCTGGCCGATGACCCCACGCGCAAGGCCAAGAAGGACGAGACACGGCTGGAGGCCGCGAAAATTGCCACGGAAATTGCCCAGGCAGGGGAGCAGCAGGCCGCCTACGCCTACCCGCCTGTCAGGCTTCTCCAGGAGTCCCAGGAGGGCATGGTGGACGGCACTGAGGAGATGCAGCTCAACGCCCAGCGCTTGAGCGACACGCTGGTGAGCTTCGGCATCGACGCCCATATCATCAACGTCATCCGCGGCCCCTCGGTCACCCGCTATGAGCTGGAGCTCGACCGCGGCGTGAAGCTCTCCAAGCTCACCAACCTTTCCGACGACATTGCCCTGGCATTGGGCGCCACGGGCGTTCGCATTTCCGCCATCCCCGATAAAATCTCCATCGTGGGCATCGAGGTGCCCAACAAGCTGGTGAGCACCGTCCACATCCGGGACGTCATCGACTCAGTGGAGTTTCACAAGAGCAAGTCCCGCATCTCCTTCGCCGTGGGCAAGGACATCAGCGGCAACTGCATCATCGGAGACATTGCAAAGCTGCCGCATCTGCTCATCGCCGGTACCACCGGCTCTGGTAAGTCGGTGTGCATGAATAGCCTGATTATTTCCCTGCTCTATAAGGCCAAGCCCGAGGAGGTTCGCCTCATCATGGTGGATCCCAAGATGGTGGAGCTGGGAATTTACAACGGCATCCCCCATCTGCTCATACCCGTGGTCACCGACCCGAAAAAGGCAGCCGGTGCCCTCCAGTGGGCGGTGACGGAGATGATGAAGCGCTACCGGATGATGGCCGACGCCGGTGTCCGGGATCTTGACTCCTATAATAAGACCTGCGCCACGGTGGAGGATCGCCAGACCCTGCCGCAAATTGTGGTGGTCATCGATGAGCTGGCCGACCTCATGCTGGTGGCGGCCAAGGAAGTGGAGGAGGCCATCTGCCGTGTGGCGCAGATGGGACGTGCTTCGGGCATCCACCTGGTCATCGCCACCCAGCGTCCCTCGGCGGACGTCATCACCGGCCTCATGAAGGCCAACATTCCCTCGCGCATCGCCTTCGCCGTGGCCAGCGCCATGGAGTCCCGGATTATTCTGGACACCGCCGGCGCGGAAAAGCTGGTGGGCAAGGGCGATATGCTCTATGCTCCCCTGGGGCAGGGCAAGCCCCGGCGTGTTCAGGGTTGCTTTATCACCGACGATGAGGTACAATCGGTGGTGGAATTTATCAAGGGAAACGCCACGGCGGACTACGACGACGCCGTCATGCAGGAGATCGACCAGAAGGCCAAGGAGAGCGGCAGCAAGTCCTCCGGCGGCGCTTCGGCGGCCAGCCTGGACGATGGCGAGAGCGAGGGCGACGAGCTCTTGCCTGCCGCTGTGGACGTGATTTTGGAAACAGGACAGGCCTCCGTTTCCATGCTCCAGCGGCGCTTGAAGCTGGGCTATGCCCGTGCCGCCCGGATTGTGGACGAGATGGAGGAAAAGGGCATTGTGGGACCCTTCGAGGGTTCCAAGCCCCGGCAGCTCCTGATTACCAAGGAACAGTGGCAGCAGATGCAGGGGATCACCCCCGCCGAACCGGTGCCTGATGAAGCACCCGAGGCGCCAGAAGATCTCCCCTGGGAGGAGCAGGAATAGCCTCCCCTGTGAAGGGGAGGTGGCAGGCCGAAGGCCTGACGGAGGGGTTGACAGTACGCCTCCGGGAACCACGTCTGTAAAGGCTTCGACCTTTGCAAATATACAATTGCGCTGCATCTGGACAGCCAGAGCAGCAGCAGGAGGTAATTTCAATGCGAGAAAACGAAACCAATTCCCTGAAAAAGACCAAGACCCTGGTGGGTATGGCCATTTTCACCGCCATTGTGGTGGTCTTGCAGCTCATTGCAAGCTTTGTGAAATTCGGCTTTTTTACCCCGTCCCTGGTACTGATTCCCATTGTCATCGGCACGGCCATCTATGGCATTAAGGCTGGAGCCTGGCTGGGCTTTGTCTTTGGCGTTGTGGTGCTCATCGCCTGCATCACCGGCGCGGACGGAGGCGGCTATCTGATGTGGGGCGTCAATCCGGCGGTTACCGCGCTCATCTGCGTGGGCAAGGGCGTCGCCTGCGGCGCGCTGGCCGGTCTTACCTATCAGCTGCTTCATCACAAGAACCAGATCCTTGCCACGGTGGCAGCCGCTGTGGTTTGCCCGGTGGTGAATACCGGCCTCTTCTGCCTGGGTGCTGTGGCGGTGTTTAAGCCCCTTCTCCTGGAGTGGGCTGCCGGCTGGGCGGCACAAAACGGCATGGAGGCCGTCAGCCTGGTGACCTATGTCTTCCTGGGACTCATCGGAATCAACTTCCTGGTGGAGCTTCTCATCAACGTGGTCTTGAGCCCTGTGGTGGTGCGCATCCTCAAGGCACGGATGCACTGATGTTTGCATTTTTCCCCGTCCTCGGACGGGGATTTTTTTGTTCTATCCCTTGGCCTGTCCGCGTACCTTATAGCGGAGGGGATGTACATTGCGATGGATCGACTACGCCCTCAAAAAAGCGGGCGCATCCACGATTTTGGAATTTCAAAAGCGGCACGGCCTCCTGGAGACCGGCGAGGCGGATCTGGTCACGTCCCGGCGGCTGTGGGACTATCTGGTGGGCTATCAGTACCACCGCATGGAGCCGCGCCAGACGCTCTACCAGGTGGCGCAGCTCTACCATACCACCATCCAGGCCATCTGGGCGGGGAACAGCGGGATGCCGCCGGGCGGCCCCGTGCCGGGGCAGGTGATTCGGGTGCCGGTGGAGTGTCGGGTGGTGCCCTGGGACGCGCCCTTTGAAAGCGCATTGGAGCAGGTCTTTTTGGACGGACTCCATGCCCGCTGCCGCTGGCTCTCATCCGAACCACTGACCAAAACCAGAGGCGGTCGGACGGTGTGGATGCTGCGGCTGGGCACGGGACCCAGGCGGGTGATGCTCACCGGCGGCCACCACGGAAACGAGTGGATCACCAGCCTCCTTTTGTGGCGGCTTTTGGAGGACTACATCACGGCCATCCGAGACGAGGGAGCGCTCTTCGGCTTTGCCGCCCGGGGACTTTTGCGGCGGACGACGCTTTGCATGGTGCCCCTGGTGAATCCCGATGGAGCGGACATTGCCTGCGGTGCTGCCTCTCCCGCGGAGATGGAGGCAGCCGCTGCCATGTCGGAGCACGTGGCATTTCCAACCGGCTGGAAGGCCAACGGCGCGGGGGTGGATCTCAACCTCAACTATCCGGTGGGCTGGGAGGAGGCCAAAGCCATCAAGGCGGCCGCTGGCGTCACCGCACCGACTGCCCGGGACTATCCCGGCCAGGCGCCCCTGGATCAGCCGGAGAGCCGGGCGCTCTATGACTATACCCGCCGCTTTGCGCCCCACGCCGTGGCGGCCTTTCATACCCAGGGCGGGGAAATCTACGCCGCCGACCGCCGAGGCAAGATCCCGGACGAAGCGCTGGCCAAGCGCCTGGCCTCGGCCTCGGGCTACCGCCTATGCGACCCGGCGCCGGAGAGCGCCCATGGCGGGTATCGGGATTGGTTCCTCGAGGAGTACCACAGACCGGCCTTCACCATCGAAGCAGGCCACGGTGAAAACCCCCTGCCGCTTTCAGACCTTCCCCAGCTCTATGAGGAAAACCTTCCCATTTTTGCCCTCTTTTTAGCCATGACATGAGCGACAAAGGACACCGCCTAGCGCGGTGTCCTTTGTCGTGCAGCAACACGATATTTGTATTTAAGGAAACAAAAGCACTGCGAGACAAGAAGGAAGGCGTTTAACAAGGGGAGAAATTCCAAGAATAAGAGCCCAATTACCCGGTAGGTCATGGGGTTGAATCTGTATATATAGTGGAGCGAATGTCGCTGTGAATGAGAGAATCATGCAGGCGGCATTTTTTGTTTCTGCTTAATTATTCGACGTTCAGCTTTTCTCTCCGTGCAGTATAAAGGCACGCTGTATGCGCTCTCCATATATCCAAATTATATTTTGAACACAAGCGATTGCTTGAAATAAGATACCTTAAAATCAGAATAAAAAAATGCAAAGACAAAGATGATTCGAAATGATAATATGTATATGTCTATGCAAAACACCTAGAAATACACTTAAAATGCTGTTTGCGGTTTAAGAATTAATCGCGGCAGCGTACTTTTGTTTTACTGATATCGCGCTGTAAGAAGATAAGCGATTTGCATCTTGTGGCAAGAGAGTTTGCACATGACATAATCAGTTTTGTGTTCCCCGAGGGGAGGTAGTAAAAACTTTTTATTGATAGGTAAATATGTAGGGTGAACAGTATTATTAATTGCAAAAGGTTGGAGAAAAGGTAAGGAGGAGAAATATGAAAAGAGGATCATCCCTATGGCGAAGCGTCATTTGCTTTCTGCTGTGCATTTCTTTGCTGTTTTCGTACGCGGTAGCAGCGCTGGCAGATCAAGCGAGTGAAAGGGAGGGAAATCAGAACTATTTCAGCAACCAGGGTGAACTGGTAGACGATGCCTTCACCATGCTTCCTTTGGGCGCGGTGCAGCCGGAGGAATGGCTGCGCGAGCAGCTTCTGCTCCAAAAGGAAGGCCTGCTTGGCAATATGCAGGACAATTATCCCATCTATAGCGACTCCAATGGCTGGCGCGGCGGCAGTGGCGACACCTGGGAAAAAGGTCCCTACTATTTCCGCGGCCTGACGCAGACTGCCTTCATCTTAGATGATGAGGAGCTCAAGGCAAAGGCCATGGAGTGGATCGACTGGACCTTGGACAATCAGCGGGAGAACGGCTTTATGGGACCCAGCCAGGACGGCGACGGTGCCAACAAATCCTGGGACTGGTGGCCGCGGATGGTGGTGCTTCTCACCTTACAGGACTACTACGAGGCAACCGAGTACTACGGCGATCCCGATGAGCGGGTATTACCCTTCCTGGAGAATTACTTCCGCTATCAGCTCGAGCACATTGACGAGTGGCCTTTAAACCAGTACTGGGACGAGGCGCGTGGCGGCGACAACATCGAAGTAGTGCTCTGGCTCTACAATCGCCTGTATGACGCTTCTAACCCCGATGCCACGGACTGGCTTATCACCCTGGCCAACAAGCTCTATCAGTCCACCTACAAATGGACAGATATTTTGCAGGATACCACATCCCGCCAGCACGTGGTCAACACCACCCAGGGTCTTAAGACCCCGGCTGTGATGTATCAGATTACCGGCGCGGAGAAGGATAAGACGGCGCTGCGCTACGGCATTGAGAACTACTCCATCGACCATGGCCGCGTGGACGGCCTGGCCAATGCCGACGAGGCTGCCCGAGAGAACTATCCCTACCGCGGCACGGAGCTTTGCTCCATTTCCGAGGGCATTCTCTCTGAGTCGATTTCCATGCGGATCTTGGGCGAGGGCTGGATCGGCGACGATCTCGAGAGCCTGGCCTACAACTCCCTGCCGGCGGCATATTCCCCCGATCTACGGAATCAAACCTACTATCAGGCGCAAAATCAGGTGATGCTGACCCACGGCACCCATGATTTTGACCAGGATCACGGCGACGACATTGCCTTCGGCGCTTTCAGCGGCTTTGAATGCTGCTTCCCCAACGGCCATATGGGCTGGCCGAAGTTTGTCCAGTCCATGTGGATGGGCACCCGGGACAACGGCCTGGCCATTGTGGCCTACGGCCCCAACACCGTCACGGCCAAGGTGGCCGACGGCAAGACTGCGGTCTTCACCCAGAGCACCAATTATCCCTTTGAAGAGACCGTGACGCTCACCTACAGCGGCGACACGGCCGCGTTCCCCCTCAAGCTGCGCATCCCCGAGTGGTGCGAGGGTTGGACGATTCTGCTCAACGGCGAGCGCGTTACCGGCGACGTGGTTAACGGCTATCTGACCATCAACCGCACCTTCCAGAAGGGCGACACCATTGAGCTGGTGTTTCCCATGCAGGTGGAGCTATCCACCTGGTACAATAACGCCCTTTCGGTGAAGTACGGCCCGCTGATCTTCGGCGTCAAGGTGGAAGAGGACTGGCGCGATACCGATGATTTCTCCATTACAGGGTATCGCCAGGAGGTGGAGCCCTTCACCTTTAAGGAGACCTATCCTGCCAGCGCCTGGAACTATGCCCTGGTCATCGACGAGGACGATATCCAGGGCTCCTTCGAGGTGGTACGAACCGATGAGGTGGCCGCCCAGCCCTTCAACGTCTCCACCGCGCCCATCACTTTAAAGGTCACCGGGCAGCTGGTGCCGGACTGGAAGCTCATGGGCAACTCTGTGCCTGAGGCGCCTTATTCGCCCCTGGCGGCAGATACGTCCCTGCAAACGGAGATTGAGCTGATTCCCACGGGCTGTACCCGCATGCACATCAATCAGATTCCCTGGGTTGGCGAGGCTGAGGACACGGTGATCCGAGAGGCCACCACGGCGGAGACCTATACCTATGAGGGCGAAAAGACCGTGCAGTTTGACAACGTGATCGTCCCTGACGCCGACGACTATACCATGGTCGTGACCTATTCCGGCTCCGGCGATCTGACCCTCAATGTCAACACCAAGTACACGCAGGAGCTTACCTTCCCCGCCGGTCAGACCACGGTAACTGTAGAGAATCTGCAGGATCTGGTGACGGATTCGGCCTTCCGCTTCTGCTATGAGCACTATAACCGCGTGCGCTTCACCGGAAACGACGCCGTGACCATCGAGAAAATCGAGATCATCCCCATCGGTACCTTCGAGGAACCCAAGGTGACCAGTTCCAGTGCCACCATGGACTCCATCAAGCTCACCACCAACATCGACCGTGCCGACGGCTTCTATACGGTGTACTATGGCACCGAAAGCGGCAGCTACACCATGACCTCGGAGGGACACCACGAGCGGATCGCGTATTTGTCCGGCCTGGAAGCCGATACGACCTATTATGTGCAGCTTGAGATGCGCGTGAACGGCGTGCTCACCAGAACGCAAGAGTACACCGTGAAAACCCTTGCCGAGGAGAGCGACATCACTGACCCGTGGAGCGTCCCCGGCGCCTTTACAGACGATTTCAGCGACGTCACAGAAAGTAAGGATCGCTGGATCGTTCTTGGTGACAGCGTTGTGACGTATTCTGGCGGCAAGATGAACATTGGCGACAGCCTGAATATCAAGGCTGTGGCCGGCAGCGAGAACTGGCAGAACTACACCGTGGAGGCTACCCTCAATCCCGGCGAAAGCGGCCGTGACTGCGGCGTGATGTTCCGCACAACCAATGCCAGCGACTCTGGCCCCGATGCCTACAACGGCTACTATGTGGGCGTGAAGGAAGGAGCCGTTATTGTCGGCTATGCCGACGGCGGCTGGAACCAGATGGGAAGCGAAATCCCTGCCGCCATCGAAAAGAACCAGGAATGCAATCTCAAGGTCGTGGTGGTGGGGGATCAATTCGCCATCTTTGTCGACGGCGTGCAGGTCGGCGGCATCATTACGCCCCCTGTGGCGTATACAAGCGGCCAGGTGGGGCTTCGCTCTTATAACAACCCCTTTACCTGCGACACTTTCACCGTGCGCGCGGTGAGCGATGACGAAAAGGCACTCTTCGCTCATGCCTTTGTGGGCTTCACCGATGACTTTGACGATATGGATGCCGACCCCTGGACTGCCCTGGGCGACACCGGCGCGGTCAGCTTTGACGGCGAGAAAATGAACGTCGCCTCCAGCAGCAACATCAAGGTGGTGGCCGGCGAGGAGAGCTGGACAGATTACACCGTGGAGGGCACCTTCACCTGCGGCGATGCAGCCAAAGATCAGAACTGCGGCCTCATGTTCCGCACCACGGGTGCAACGAATGAAAACCCCGATTCGTATCAAGGCTATTACGTCGGCATTGGCACATTTGGCGGCATCAAGGGCATTGTGGTCGGATATGGCAACAACAACTGGAACTTTATGGAGACCATCCCCTATGATTATACGGCGGACACCCCCTACACCCTCAAGGTCGTGGTGGTTGGCAACCAGTTTGCCGTCTACGTCAACGGTGAGTTCCAGAAGATCTTCACCAGCGACCTGTTTACCCAGGGACAGGTGGGCGTGCGCTCGTACCAGTTCCCCTTCACCTGCGATGATTTCACCGTCCGCGAAGTGACCGAGGCAGAAAAGCAGGTGTTTGAAACCGGCTTTGTCGGCTTTACGGACAATTTCAGCGACACCGATCCTGCCCCTTGGACTGTCCTGGGCGACACCGGCGCGGTCGGCTTTGACGGCGAGAAGATGGTGGTCGGACACAGCAACAACATCAAGGTGGTGGCCGGCGACGAAAGCTGGACGGACTACACCGTGGAGGGAACCTTCGTGGGAAGTGTCGCGTCCGTGCAGGAAAACTGCGGCCTGATGTTCCGAACCACCAATGCCACCGGCGAAAATGCCGACAGCTACAATGGCTACTATGTGGGTCTTGGCATTTTCGGCGGCGTAAAGGGTGTTGTGGTCGGCTATGGCGCCTACGGCTGGAACTTAATTAAGACCATCCCCTTTGACTATCAGGCGGGTGTGGCCTACCGGCTGCGGGTGGCTGTCGTGGGCAATTTCTTCGCCATTTACGTTGACGACGTGCTTATGGGCGTCATCAGCGACAACCGCTACGCTGCCGGACAGGTGGGCGTGCGCTCTTACGAATTCCCCTTCACCTGCGACGATTTCTCGGTGCGAGCAGTGAGCGAGGCGGAGATGGCGGACATCAACAGAGCTACCTTCATTCTCGAAACAGACGGCACCACCTCCTTTAATGAAGGTGCCCAAATCCAATTCGCAACGCTGGGCGGCTCCTATACTTATAAGATCCAGTACGGCACTGAGCCTGGCGTCTACACCCATGAGTACGTGGAGCTTACCACCAAGCGCAACCCCGACAAGATGTCCATTTCCGGTCTTGACAACGGAACTACTTACTACATGCGCGTAGTTGCCATGTCCGGCGGCGAGGTGGTCGCGTGGTCGGACGAGGTGACCGTCACCCCCGGCGAAATCGATCATCCTCAGGACGAAATCAACAATCTTCAGAACTTGTTGAACGAGGCCAAGGCCGTGGAGGAGAAGTCCTCCGTGCTGAAGGATCGCATCGCCTTTGCGGAGGACATGCTGGTGCTGGAAGGCGTGAACAGAATGGATCTCACCACCGCCCAGGCCTGCCTGCAAAGTGCCATGAACCAAAATGAGCACGATCTCAGCGAGGAAGAGGACGTCCATACCCACACATTGACCCTGGTGCCTTCAGAGACAGCCACCTGCGCCGCCATGGGGCACACCGCCTATTACACCTGCTCCGGCTGTAACGAGTGGTTCGCCGATGCAGAAGGCAAGGAGATCATCTCCGATCACAGCAGCGTCATCACGGACAAGGATCCCAAC
>DVGD01000055.1 GCA_018712905.1 Candidatus Avoscillospira stercoripullorum
AACCCCTACGGGAGGATCCAGTCTTCTCCCACGGTGAGGGGTTCGGAGAGATCCACGCTGGTGAACTGGGCATTGTAGATCTTGATCTGCACCGCTGACACGCCCTCCAGCCCGCACAGGGTCGCCACCACGGCGCGCACCGCCTGCTCTGCCTGCGCCGGCTCGCTATCGCACAGGGCAAAGGCACTGTTGAAGGTCACGGTGCAAAGGCCGTTGCGGATCTCCATTTCCACCGCCAGCGTTCCCGCGGGGAAGGGATTTTCATAGCCGCCGCAGGAGGTAAAGGACAAAAGCGCGCTCAAAACGTCCGCGGCCACCGTGCGCCCCACAGTACGCCGGATGGCGCTGGGCACTGTGGCCAGCGCGCCGCCGCAGGGTACATAGAGATTGGTATCGAAGCTGCCCTTCGTGCCCTTGTCCAGGGCGGATTCCTCCCGGGTGAGGGGCTCGGTGAGATCCAGGCCGCAATAGTCGTCGATCTTCTCTCCCTGGCAGAGGATCTGCACCCGCTCCACCTGGTTAAGCTCCGTGAGGGTATCGACCAGGGAAAACACCGCCATCCGCGCCTGCACATGGGTCTTGGGCGCGTTTTCCAGAAACGCCTGGGAGAAGTCCACGGTTACAAGGCCGTCATCCAGGGTGATTTCCCGCAGCGCCGTCCCCTCCGGCAGAACCCGCAGGGACGTCTCCTTCTCCGGTTCGCCCAAGAGCTCCTCCACCAGATAGGTAGGAACCTCTGCGTCCGAAGCAAAGGAGCGCGTCCGCGTCTCCTCCACCAAGAACCGTGCGCCGGCGTCGGAGAAATAGAGCTTTAAGGTCATCTCATCGCTGGTAGCCGAATCGTCAAAGAGCAGGAAGCTTTTCGGCGTCAGGGGCACGGAAAGGAGGCTGTCGCTTCCGGTTCCCTCCGGTGCGGCCAGCACCACTTCCTCCACCTGGGGCAGTTCAACCATGGAATAGACGATGCAGGCCGTGGCCAGGGTGCGGTCGATGCCCGAGAGGGCGAAAAACGCATCGCTCAGCTCCAGCGTCAGCGTGCCGTCCTCCAGGGTGCATTTCTCCAGGGACGTGCCCACGGGGAAGGGCGTGCGAAGCTCCGGCGACTGAGGCCCTTCCAAATAGTCTTGGATATATGCCGCTACGTCCTCTTCAAACTCCGCCGCCTCGCTGCCCATGGCGCCCAGAGCGCCGGCATATTCGCCGGTGGTTTCGTCCTGGTAGAGGTAATAGCGCTGCACCGGATTTTCATAGCGGTTCTGCTCCGTCTCCCCATGGCAGCCGGCGCCAAGCAGCAGCGCCGCAGCCAAAATAAGGCTCCATACGCGCTTCATTCCTCCACCTCCACATCAAAGTAGGGGAAGGTCACCGTGAAGATGGTGCCGCCCTCCGGCCGGTGGCGGAGGGTGATTTCTCCAAAGTTGCGCTTCACCAGATCGTGGACAATGGAAAGCCCCAGACCCGAGCCGCCCGCCTGGCGGGAGCGCGCCTTGTCCACCCGGTAGAACCGCTCGAACACGTGCGCCGCGGCGTCCTCGGGGATGCCCACGCCGGTGTCCTCCACCTCTACGGTGATTTCATCGTCCTGATGCCCCAGACGCACATGCACCAGGCCGCCGTCCTTATTATATTTGACGGCGTTTTCCACCAGGTTGAAGATAATCTGATACATGTCGTCCTCCATGGAGAGGACGGTGCAGTCCTTTTCCATGGTGCACCTGAGGCTGATTTCGCGCTGGTCCGCCAGGGGAATGAGCATCTTGAACACCTGGCCGATGACCCGGGACAAATCCACCACCTCGTGGTCTGCCTCCTTCTGCTCTCCCTCCTTGACGCTCTCGGCCTTGGTGAGTGCCAGAAGCTTCTGCGCCATGCGGGTGAGGCGGTCGGCCTCGGAGCCGATGTCGGCCACAAATTCCCGCATGGTCTCGGCGTCCATGTCGTTCTGGAGAATGGAATCCGAGAGGAGCTTGATGGACGCCAGGGGCGTCTTGAGCTCGTGGGAGGCGTCGGAGACGAACTGCCGCTGTGCCTGCTCCGAGGCCTGGAGGCGGTCGGTGAGCTTGTTGAACTCTCCAGCCAGGCGGCCATATTCATCGGTGCCGTGCATCTGAATCTTGTGGTTATATTCGCCCTCCCGCGCCAGATCCATAGAGGCGAGAATCTTGTGCATCTTCCGGGAGGAGGCCAGGGCAAAGGCCAAAGAGCAGAGCACCATCAGAAGCTCCATGCCCAGGGAAATCCGGGCGATGTTGCGCTCCAGGGACTGGATGATTTCTCCCAGATCCTCGTCCACATCGGAGATGTACACGCAGCCGATGGGACTGTCGTAGAGGTAGATGGGCACGGCGGCATAGCTGGTGAGCAGGCCGTCGGCATAGCGGCTATAAAAGACGTTCTGCCCCGCCATGGCCTCGGCAACCTCCCGGAGCAGCACAAATTTCCCCACCGCGCTGCGCTGGGTGAGGGAATCGTAGAGCGCGCACCCCTCCCCGTCCACAATGAGCACCCGGGTCACGTTGAGGTCGCCCAGCACCGAAATCACCTGGGCGGTGTTCTCGGGGGTGAGGGTGTCCACGCCGGAGAAGGAGGAGGTCACCAGCTGCGCCTTATCCTGCAGCGACGTCTCCTTGGAGCGATAGAGGAGCTGCCGGGTGAGCGCCGAGGCGTAGTCGTTGAGAAACAGCAGCACCAGGGACGTGAGGAGAATATAGGTCGCGGCAAAGCGGATATGGGAGTTGAAGGAAAGCCTGCGGCGTCGAGTCTCAGCGTTTGAAATAGTAGCCCACTCCCCACTTGGTCAAAATATGCGCCGGCTCGGCGGGATCCCGCTCCAATTTTTCCCGCAGGCGGCGGATGTGCACGTCCACGGTGCGGATCTCGCTGCCGTAGGCGTCGTAGCCCCAGATGGCGTCCAGCAGCGCCTCCCGGGAGTAGACCCGGTTGGGGTTGCGCATGAGAAGCTCGATGAGGTCGAACTCCTTGGCGGTGAGCTCCGCCAGGGCGTCGTCGTTATAGGCGTTGCGGGCGTCGGTATCCAGGGTAATATTGTCGCAGACGAGCTTGGCCGACGGGGTGTCCCGCCGGGCGCCCGCCCGGCGCAGCAGCGCCCGGATGCGCGCCTTGAGCTCCAAAATGTTAAAGGGCTTGGTGAGATAGTCGTCCGCCCCGTGCTCAAAGCCCAGGAGCTTGTCCATGTCGTCGGCCTTGGCCGTGAGCATGATGATGGGCACGTCGGAAAACTCCCGGATCTTCTGGCAGGCCTCCAGCCCGTCCATCCGGGGCATCATCAGATCCAGCACCACCAGATCCACCGCCTCCTTGGCGGCGATCTCCACGGCCTCCACGCCGTCGGCGCCGGTGAGCACCTCATAGCCGTCGTTTTCCAGGTTGAATTTAATCCCCTTCACCAGGAGCTTTTCGTCATCTACCACCAGTACCTTCATCTTCTACCTCCACAGTAATCAGCGCCTCCACGGCGGCGTATCGTTTTTCTCCAATGCCCGAGACCTCCATCAGCTGTTCCTTGGTAGAAAAGCCGCCGAAGGAGTCCCGGTAGTCCAAAATCGCTTGCGCCAGCACCGGCCCGATGCCCGGCAGCAGCTCCAGCTCGGCCTGGGTGGCCGTATTGAGATTGAGCGGCGCCTCCTCTGTAGGAGCCGACAGCTGCGGCGTCTGCTGCTCCGCTTCCTCCAGCTCCAGCGGCGCCTCCTCCTGCGTCTCCTGCGGCGCTTCCGGTGTCTGCGTCTCCTGGGACGCTGGTGTTTCCTTCGTCTCCTGCGGCTGGGAGCTCACCTGCACCGTCACCGTCTCGTGGGTGCCGCCGCTGCCCAGCACCCAGCCCAGGGAAAAGGCACACAAAACCGCCATGATGCAGTAAATCAGCCAGGAAATTCCCTTGTTTTTCATCATTGCGGCCTCCCTGGGTTCATTGACCAACGGTTTGCAATCTGGTATAATGGGACAATCCCAAACGCGCAGCGTATTGCCTCCGCTTGGATGGCTTATGGCCTATTATACCACACCCTTTCATCCCTCGGCAACGTCATAGGAGATCAGAATGAAACAAAAATCCATCGTTCTTTTGCTGCTCATCTGCCTTGTCTCGGCGCTGGTGCTCCCGGCCGCGGCCACAGAGGTGCCCGCGGTGGAGACGCCGGTCACCGATTTCACCCCCTTGGATACCACCGCTCCGGCGGAGGTGTTCACCGGTGTTCCCGGCTCGGCGCTGCTCATCGAGCTCAACTCCGGCGTCACCCTCTTTGCCCACAACGCCGCCGAGCGACGCTATCCCGCCAGCCTCACCAAGATCATGACCGCCCTGCTTGCCCTGGAGCACGGCAACCTCGACGACCAGATCACCGTCTCGGAGACCGCCTTTGAAAACCTCCACGAGGACGGCAGCACCGTCGGCCTCCAGGCTGGAGAGATCATCTCCCTCAAGGATCTGCTCTACTGCATCATGGTGGCCTCGGCCAACGAGGCCTGCAACGTCATCGCCGAGTACATATCCGGCTCTGTGGACGCCTTCGTGGCGCTGATGAACGAAAAGGCCGCGGAGCTGGGCTGCACCGGCACCCACTTCGCCAACGCCCACGGCCTCCACGACGAGAATCACTACACCACCGCCCAGGATCTGGCGCTGATCGTCCAGGCCGCCATGGCCTATCCCGAATTCCGGGAGATTTCCAACACACCCCAGTACACCGTCCCCGCCACCAACATGAGCGAGGAGCGCAAGCTCTACTCCACCAACAAGCTCATCTCCACCACCACCGACACCAGCGGCGGCAACTACTATTATTCCAAGGCCGCCGGCATCAAGACCGGCTTCACTACCCCCGCCCAGCGCTGCCTCATTTCCACCGCCACCAACGACAACTTGCAGTTTCTGGGCGTGATTCTCTACGCCGAAAACGCCTACAACGAGGAAACCGGCTCGTATGATTTCCGAAGCTTCCCGGAATTTATCAACATGTGCGAGTATTTCTTCGAGCGCTATCAGTATACCACCGTCCTCACCACCCTCTATCCCGTGGCCGAGATGCCGGTGAATCAGTCCGCCGGCGCCCAGACCGTGGCCTTGGCGCCGGTGGCGGAAATTCGCAGCCTGGTCAGCCAGGACTTTGACCCCGAAACCGTCCAGCTCAACGTCCAGCTGGACTACGAGAGTGTGGACGCGCCGGTGGAAGCCGGCACGGTGCTGGGCTCCGTCACCGTCCTGCTGGGCGACAAGGAAGTGGGCACCGTGGATCTCGCAGCCATCACCTCGGTGGTGCGCTCCGAGGTCACTCACCGTGCCGAGGCCACCCGGGAGTACGTGGAAGACAACTGGTGGAAGTGGCTGGTGGGAATCCTGCTGCTCATCGTGGCGCTGATTGTCCTTTGCTTCTTCCTGCTGCAGCTCTACCGCCGCCGGGAGCGCAAGCGCAAGGTTGCCGCCCGCCGCCGTGCCCTGGAGATGCGCGAGCGGCAGGAGCGGCTGCGGGAATATTCGCCCCCGGATTGGGACGACAGCTGGAAGGAGTGACGGCTTTGGACTTCCCTACCCTCCAACAGACCTGCCTGGACTGCCGCCGCTGCGGCCTGGCCGAGACCCGAAATCACGTGGTCTTCGGCGTGGGTCCCACTGACGCCGAGGTGCTCTTCGTGGGCGAAGGCCCTGGACAGCAGGAGGATCTCAATGGCGAGCCCTTCGTGGGTCCCGCCGGTCAGCTCCTGGACGATATGCTTTCCATCATCGGCCTGGGGCGGCACAACTGCTATATCACCAATATCGTCAAGTGCCGTCCGCCGCAAAACCGCGATCCCCTGCCCACCGAACAGGAGGCCTGCATGCCCTTCCTCCGCTGGCAGACCCGGCTGCTGCGCCCCAAGATCATCGTGTGCCTGGGGCGAATCGCCGCCATGCGCCTCATCAAGGAGGACTTCAAAATCTCCCGGGAGCACGGGCAGTGGGTGGAGAAGGGCGGCATGCTCTTCACCGCCCTGTACCACCC
>DVGD01000056.1 GCA_018712905.1 Candidatus Avoscillospira stercoripullorum
ATGAACCTGGCGCGTCCCGCGGCCAAGTGCCTTCTGGGCTTCACGGCGCTCATCATCGCCCTGCTGCCCCTTTTGGGGGTGTGGCTCATGGTGGAGGAGTTTTCCCCTCTGACCCTTCAGCGAGAGGGCGAGACCATCGTGGCGCGGCAGGCGCTCACCACCTACCGCGTGGATCTCGCCGATGTGACCGATTCGGCGCTCCTGCCCGAGCTGCCCGACGCCACCCGGATTGCCGGTACCGGCCTGGATAATCTCCTCAAGGGAAGCTTTTCCGTAGAGGGCTACGGCATGGTGAAGCTCTGCCTCAACCCCAACGACCCGCCCTTCCTGGTCTTGGAGACGGAGAAGACCACCTACATCCTGGGCGGCGACGGCGTGGAGGATCTCTATGCCGCCGTCTCGGAGGTTCGCTATGACTGAGGTGGTGGGGCGCTTCGCCCCCAGCCCTTCGGGCAGGATGCATTTGGGCAACGTCTTCGCGGCGCTCCTGGCCTGGCTGTCGGTGAAAAGCCGGGACGGCGCCATGGTGCTGCGCATGGAAGATCTCGACCCCGACCGCTGCCGGGCGGAATATGTGGAAACCCTCCGGGACGATCTATTGTGGCTGGGGCTCACCTGGGACAAAGAGCAGACGCCCCAAAGCCTCAGGAGCCAAGCCTACGAGGAAGCCTTTGAAGCCCTCCGGGCGCGGGGGTTGATCTACCCCTGCTACTGCTCCCGCACAGAGCTTCACGCCGCCTCGGCGCCTCACGCCGCCGACGGCCGGGTGATCTACGCCGGCACCTGCCGCAGCCTCACACCGGCGCAGCGGGCGGAGAAAACGAAAGCCCCGGCCTGGCGGCTTATGGTGCCGGATCAGGTCTGGGGCGTAAAGGACGGCCTCCAGGGCTGGTACGAGGAAAATCTTTTTAGAGACTGCGGGGACTTCATTGTGCGCCGGGCAGACGGCGTCTATGCCTATCAGCTGGCCGTGGTGGTGGACGACGCGGCGGGCGGCGTCACCGAGGTGGTGCGGGGCATGGATCTTCTGCCCTCCACGCCCCGGCAGCTCTACCTCTATGACCTTTTGGGGCTGAGGCCGCCGGAATTTTTCCACGTGCCCCTGCTCCTCTCCCCCGATGGCCGCCGCTTGAGCAAGCGGGATCGGGATCTCGACCTGGGACTGCTGCGGCAGCAAAAAAAGCCCGAGGAGATCCTCGGGCTGCTGGCCTGCTGGGCAGGGATTTTGGAAAAGCCGGAACCGGCGTCAGCCCAGGAGCTGGCCAAGATCTTCACCTGGCAGGCCGTCCGAACCGATCCGGTGGTGGTCACCCGCTGATGCGCACCGCACCTGTAGGGGCGGATTACATATCCGCCCGCGCCGGGCTGCGTTCGGCGAAAGCCTCCATGAAAATGCAGCTGCCCTACGGGCGCATATGAAATGCGCCCCTACACCCAATCTCGCAGCTGCAGCCGGATCCCAATAGGATCCGGTAGCCGGTGGAAAAGTCCACCAGGTTTTTAAGGGGCTTGTCCTCCAGGTAACGCTCTAAATTATCCGCCGCGAGGCGGTAGATCTTGTCCTCGGTTTCGGGGAGGTGGCCGAAGCTGGCGCCGGAGACGTGGGGCGTCACAATCACCCGCTCCATGCCCCACAGGGGACTCTCCGGGGGCAGGGGCTCGGGGCTGGTCACATCCAGCGCGCAGCCCAGCAGGGGCACCGCGTCCATGGCCTCGGAGAGCGCCGCCAGGTCGATGAGGCTCCCCCGGCCGCAGTTGACCAAAATCGCCCCGGGCTTTAAGAGAAACAGCCGCCGTCGGTCGAGCAGACCGGCGGTTTTTTCCGTATGGGGCAGCGCGCAGGCCACCACGTCAGCCTGGGTGAGCAGGGCGTCCAGCTCCTCGATGCTGCTCACCTGGTCAAAGCCGGTGATGGGGCGGGGACGGCGGCAAAGGCCGATGACTGTGCAGTCAAAGCCGCGAAGCCGCCGCGCCAAGGCCGCGCCGATGTCGCCGGTGCCGAGAATCACCACGGTTTTCCCCTCCAGGGTGCTCTCCTGCCAAGTGGGATCCCACCGGTGCTGGCGCTGGAGGGCGGCATAGTGGGGCAGCTGCCGGCAAAAGGAGAGGATGCAGGCGAGCATATGCTCGGCAATCATCGCCCCGTAGGCGCCAGAACCGCTACTCAGGCGGCAGCCGGGGGGCAGCATGTCCTCCCGCACCTGATCCACCCCCGCCCACACCAGGTGATACCAGGCAAGGCGGGGGATTTTCTGGAGCATCTCCGGCTCCACCGCGCCGATGACGGCGTCGGCACGCTCGATGCCATCCGTGCCGAAGGTGAGGCGGCAGCGCCCCGCCGCCGCCTGCTCCAGGAGCGCGCGGTGGTGGGGCTTGGTGGGCGTGGTCACAAACACTTCCCTCATGCCTCTTCCTCCGGGTCGGGAAGCTCCACCACAATGGGCGCGTGGTGGATGGCGGGCAGGAGCTTTTCAAGAAGATCCTCCCGGGACATGGTCAGGGTAGAGGTGGAGATGCACGGGTGGCAGGACACCAGCCGCCCCTCGTAGATGGGGCGGTCGATGACCAACTGCACCTTGTTTTCCGGGTCGTTGTGAAGTCCCAGCACCGTCACCGAGCCGGGGTGGACGCCAAGCATGGCCTCCATGTCCTCGGCGCTGGCAAAGCTCAGCCGAGCCACGCCCAGCTGCTTGGAGAGATCCTTGGTCTTGAAGACCCTGTCCCCCTCCAGCATCAAAAGATAATACTGGGTCTTCTGGCGGTTGCAGAGAAAGAGATTCTTGCACACCGGCCAGCCCAGCACCTTCTCCACCTCGTGGCAGGCTTCAATGGTATCGGCATGGCTGTGATCCACCCGGTCATAGACAATGCCCAGGGAGTCGAGGAGATCGTAGCAGGCCATTTCCTCTTTGGTGCGGTCGATGGGATCGGCCACCACGCCGGGGGCGGTAGAACGCACCGGGCGGCCGTGGTAGAGGTGGGGATCCATATAAAATGTCTCTTCCATACCCTCGCCTCACAGCCGCGCGGCAATGGCGTCGAGGAAGGCCTCGCTGTCCACCGCCTGGGCGGCAAAGCCCGGCTCCACCAGACCCACCAGATCCTTGGTCATGATTCCGGC
>DVGD01000057.1 GCA_018712905.1 Candidatus Avoscillospira stercoripullorum
GCCGCACTTGGCATTGCCCACCTCGCCCACGCCGTCGGCGTCGTCGATCTTGCCCACGTTCCGGGGATGCTGAAAATGATCCATGACTTTTTCGCTGTATAACATGAGAAACACTCCTTTTTTCTTTGTCGGTGCGGTGCACCATCGATTTTGGGTGTAGGGGCGCATTGTATATGCGCCCGTGGACAGGTGCGCCGTCGGTGGTGCCACGGGCGGATATAAAATCCGCCCCTACAGACACGCCCGCGGGTTTTTCGTAGGGGCGGGTTTTATCCCCGCCCGCAGGTGCGGCGTTAAATCAAATGCTTTTGCTTGCCCGTCTCCAATGCTTCCCACACCGGGGACATGCCGCGAAGATACGCTACCACCTCGGGCACCACCTTTAAGATGTGCTCCACCTCTTCTTCGGTATTGTCCGCGCCCAGGCTCAAGCGCAGCGAGCCGTGGGCAATCTCGTGGGGAAGTCCCAGGGCAAGGAGCACGTGGCTGGGATCCAACGAGCCGGAGGTGCATGCCGAGCCCGAGGAGGCCGCCACGCCCTTGGCGTCCAGCCACAGAAGTAAGCTCTCGCCCTCGATGCCCTCAAAGCAGAAGTTCACCGTGCCGGGGCAGCGAAGCTCCCGATGGCCGTTGAGGCGGCTGTGGGGGATCTTAGAAAGTCCTGCGATGAGTGTTTCCCGCAGGGCGGTGACCTTTTCCATGTGGGCGGGGAGACCTAAAACCGCCTCCTTGAGCGCCGCGGCCATGCCCACGATGCCGGGCATGTTCTCCGTGCCGCCCCGGCGGCCGCGCTCCTGGGCGCCGCCCTGGATCAGGATTTCCGGCCTGATCCCCTTGCGGCAATAGAGGGCGCCCACGCCCTTGGGGCCGTGGAACTTGTGCGCCGCCAGGGAGAGCATGTCCACCCCCAGCGCCTTCACGTCCACGGGGATGTGCCCCACGGCCTGGACGGCGTCGGTGTGGAAGAGGACGCCCTTATCCTGGCAGAGCTTGGCGATCTCCCCGATGGGCTGAATGGTGCCGATTTCGTTGTTCACCATCATCACGCTCACCAGGGCGGTGTCCTCGGTGAGGGCGGCGGCCACGTCTTCAAGGCGCACCACGCCGTCGGCGTGGACATCGAGATACGTCACCGTGAAGCCCTGCTTTTCCAGCGCCTTCATGGTGTGGAGCACGGCGTGGTGCTCAAAGGCCGTGGTGATGAGGTGCTTCTTCCCCTTCCTGGCGCCCAGCACGGCGCCGGTCAAAAGCGCCTGGTTGTCGGCCTCGCTGCCGCCGCCGGTGAAGGTAATTTCCGAAGGCTCGGCGTTGAGGCAAGCGGCCACGTCGGCGCGTGCCTCATCGAGAATCTCCCGGGCGCGCTGACCCACGGAGTGGAGGCTGGAGGGGTTGCCGTAGTCCTCCTCCAGGCAATGGAGCATGGCCTTACGCGCCGCCTCATGGACGGGCGTGGTGGCCGCGTGATCTGCATAGACGTACATGGTCAACTCTCCTTTATTTCGGTTTCCTGGAGCAGGGACTGGAGGGTGACGCCGGAGAGCGTCTCCTCCAGCTTTTCTTCCAGGGTGCGCCACAATGGCAGCGTCTTACAAATGGCCGCCCGGCCGCAGTCGCCGCCGCTCAGCGAGGCGCAGGCCACCGGGCGAAGGGATCCTTCGGTGCAGCGGAGAATGTCCGCCGCGGTGATCTCGGAAGGATCGCGGCTTAGGCAATACCCGCCGTCCTTGCCCCGCTGGCTTAAGAGCAGCCCCGCCCGGGTGAGCATGGCCACAATGGCCTCCAGATACTTGGGGGAGATCTCCTGCCGGGCGGCAATCTCCTTGATGGAGAGATAGCCCTCGGCGCGGTGCTCGGCCAAGTCCAGCATGAGCCGCAGGGCATAGCGCCCCTTGGTGGAGATGAGCAAGGTGTTGACCCCCTTTCCAAACCGGTGTTTTTATATCACTATAGTACTATAGGAATTATAGGATTTCAAGTGCAAAATGAAAAAAAGGCAAAAAAAGTGGAAACCTACCTGAGTGGCCAGGCAGGTTTCACAAAGGGAGGATAGAAAAGGTATGGATCACCGCGCCGAAGGGAGACAAACGTAGGAGAAAGGGTCAGGAGATTGGAGACCGGCACGGCTGCTCGCATGTATCCTGGAGATAGACACATGTACACGCCTTGTCTATAAATTGGATTTTACCGGCTTTTTGGCCTGGTGTCAAGGCAGTTTGGGCACTTCTGTAGGCTTACACAAGTTCTGAAGGAACCAAAGCGCGGTTTTGGAGAGAATTCCAAGGGTGGGGTGCAGCGCAGATGTATTCGTAGGGGCGGCCATATCCGCAAGACTTCCGCTGATCGCCACTGCGGTCACACCTCTCAGTCAGCCTTCGGCTGCCAGCTCCCCTCAAGGGGAGCCCTTTTTGGTGCACAGCAGTTCGCAAGCCTCCCCTTGAGGGGAGGTGGCATCGGCGTAAGCCGATGACGGAGAGGTGTTGGGACAGTTGCAATTTTCGCGAGACTTCCGGGAATCGCGACCGCGGCACGGGCGGCCATACAGGCCGCCCCTACGGGAGGCTGTGGACATTCAAATGGGGGTAGGTCATCTCGATGTTTCGCTTGGCGAAGGATTCTCGAATGCGCTCCAGGATATCAAACCGGGCGTCCCAATACTGATCCGTGGGCGTCCAGACCCGGAGGGTATAGTCGATGGCGCTCTCGCCGTAGTTGGTGAGGCGAATGAAGATGGGCTCGTCCTTCAAGACCTGGGGCACGTCGATGGCCTCGGCCAGAGCTTCCTTCACAAGCTCCGTGGGGGCGTCGTAGGAGGCGGAGATGGTGAGATCCAGCCGCCGTTTTCCCTCGGAGGAGTAGTTGGTGATGACCGACGCGGTGACGGTGCGGTTGGGGATCATGACCACCTGGTTTTCCGGGGTGGTGAGCTTGGTATAGGCGATGCGGATTTCCTCCACGGTGCCGCTGTAGCTCCCGGTGGTGATGAAGTCTCCCACCACAAAGGGCTTGGTGAGCAAAATGTTGATGCCGCTGGCGAGGTTCGCCAGGGAATCCTGGAGCGCCAACGACGCGGCCAGACCGGCGACGCTCAAAACAGCCAGGAGGGACGAGGTGTCGATCCCCAGGCTGCCGGCCACCACCATGACGGTGATGAAGAGGAGAAGGATCTTGGTAAAGGAGCGGGTGAGGCCGTGGAGGCTCTTATCGAGCTTGGAGCGGCCTAAAATCTTGTCCTGTCCCTTCAAGATGAGCTTCGTCACCAGCAGGCACACCGCCAGCAGCACCGCCGCCGTGACCCACTTGGTGAGGGAGATGGAATTTAAGAATTTTTGCAGCGCCGTGAGGTTTTTCTCCACCTCGGCGGAGTCGGCGATGATGGCGGACAGAAGCATGGGAACCTCCTTGGGTGGGAATGTAGGGCGCAAATGGCTCCCCTGTGAAGGGGAGCTGGCAGGCCGAAGGCCTGACTGAGGGGTTGTTGGCTGGCGATGCTTGGAGGTTCTGATCCCCTCCGGCACGGCTTACGCCGCGCCACCTCCCCTTGGGCACCAAGGGGAGGCTTTATGCCTCGGGGGTTTCCTCCTCTCCGGCGGGGAGCTTCTGCTTGTCGGCGTTGACGTAGGCCATGAGCTCGTCGCCGGTGATGGTCTCCTTCTGGAGGAGGAACAGGGCAATTTCGTCCAGGAGGCTTCTATTTTCCCGCAGTACCTGGCAGGCCTTTTCATAGCATTTGGCGAGAAGCTCCTTGATCTCCTCGTCGGCCTCGGCGGAGGTCTTGTCGGCGCAGTTCATCATGGTGCTGCCGTCCAAATACGGGTTGGACACTGTGGAGAGCGCCATGAGGCCAAACTTATCGCTCATGCCGTACTGGGTAATCATTCTTCTTGCCAGCTCCGTGGCGCGCTCGATGTCGTTGGCGGCGCCGGTGGTCATGGAGCCAAAGACCACCATCTCCGCCGCGCGGCCGCCCAGGAGGGTTTCCAGCTCCGTGATGAGCTCCTCCTTGGAGCTTAAAAACTTCTCCTCCTCGGGCATCTGGAGGGTATAGCCCAGTGCGCCGGAGGTGTGGGGCACGATGGTGATTTTCGAGACGGGCTGGGTGTGCTTCTGGAGGGCGGCAACCAGGGCGTGTCCCACCTCGTGGTAGGAGACCATGCGCTTTTCCATGTCGGTGAGCACGGTGCCCTTTTTCTCGGTACCGGCGATGACCACCTCGAAGGAGATGAGAAGATCCTCCTGGTTGACGGCCTTGCGCCCCATGCGCACGGCGCGAAGGGCGGCTTCGTTCACAAGGTTGGCGAGATCCGCGCCCACGGCGCCCGCGGTGGCCTGGGCGATCTTGTTGAGATCCACGTCCTCGGCCAGCTTGATATTCTTGGTGTGCACCCGCAGGGTCTGGTACCGGCCTGCCAGGTTGGGGCGATCCACGGTGATGCGCCGGTCGAAGCGGCCGGGGCGAAGCAAGGCTTTATCCAGGATTTCCGGGCGGTTGGTGGCAGCCAGGATCACCACGCCCTTGCTCGAATCAAAGCCGTCGAGCTCGGCGAGAAGCTGATTCAAGGTCTGCTCGCGCTCGTCGTTTCCGCCGAAGCGGGAGTCTCTCGTGCGGCCGATGGCGTCGATCTCGTCGATGAACACGATGGCGGGCGCCACCTTGGCGGCCTGCTGGAAGAGATCCCGGACGCGGCTGGCGCCCACGCCCACGAACATCTCCACAAAGTCCGAGCCGGAGATGGAGAAGAAGGGCACCTTGGCCTCGCCGGCCACGGCCTTGGCAAGCAAGGTCTTGCCGGTGCCGGGAGAGCCCACCAGCAGCGCGCCCTTGGGGAGCTTGGCGCCGATGGCGGCGTACTTCTGGGGATTGTGGAGGAAGTCAATGATCTCCACCAGGGATTCCTTGGCCTCGTCCTGGCCTGCCACGTCGGCAAAGGTGACGCCGGTCTCCTTTTCCATGTAGACCTTGGCCTTGCTCTGGCCGATGCCGCCGATGCCGCCGCCTCCCATGCGCTTAGACATGGAGTTCATAAAGAGGCTGATGACCAGGTAGAAGATGCCCAGGGGTAAAATCCACGTGAGGAGGATGGAGAGGAGCGGGCTCATCTCCTCCACGATGGGCACGTCGGTCTTGACGCCCTTTTCGGTCATCTCCTCCATCAGCGGCCAGAGATCCATGCTGGTGGGGCGGCCGGTGTAGTAGATGATCTGCTTGGCCTCGGGCTTTTCAGCCTCCTCCTTGGTGAGGATTAAGAAGCGGTCGGTGTCGATGTCCACCGAATCCACCTTGCCCCCGTCGAGCAGCGTCTGAAATTCCGTAAAGGTGATCTGCTTGAGATAGGAATTGGCAATGCTGGTATAGACCAGGTTGATGATGATGGTGAACGCCAGCGCCACCACGACCATGATGAGAATGCTCTTGGTGCGCTTGCTGTGATCGGGCTCGTTTTGGTTGCCGTGCCCGGGACGGTTTTGTTTCGGGTCTTGGTTCAAGGCGTCAGCCTCCTTTGACTAAAGCGGAAGGGAGTGGTCGCACTCCTACAAATTGTATCCATATTAGCATAAAAATCCCCCGCTTACAAGGCGAAAGCCTGTCCTTCCTGTAAATTTTCTATGAATGTATCCCGTGACGAAGGGGGAAGAAATTTGGCGGATTTGCTTGTAAGTAACGGCCATTCCTGCTATACTATAGTCTGGTATGTTATCTAAACAGGGCGGACGTGCCGCCCAACAATGGAGAGAAGCCAATGGATGAGAAAAAAATGCCCCGCCGGGAGAGAAAAGACGCGCCGGCGGAGGATTATCTCGAGGGACGAAACGCCGTCTCCGAGGCGATCAAAAGCGGCCGCACCCTGGACAAGGTGTTTGTGGCCGCCGGAGAGACTGACCGCGCCCTGTCGCGCCTTGCCGCCCTGGCCAGGGAAGCCGGCGCCGCGGTGGTGCAGGTGGACCGGCGCAGGCTCGACCAGATGAGCGCCACCGGCGCCCACCAGGGCATCATCGCCCAGGCCGCCGCCCACAGCTATGTGTCCCTGGAGGACATTCTCGAAAACGCCAAAAGCCGGGGCGAGGCGCCGCTCATCATCTTGTGCGACGAATTAACAGACCCCAATAATCTGGGCGCCATTTTGCGCACCGCCGAGTGCGCCGGGGCGCACGGCGTGGTGATCCCCAAGAGAAGGAGCGTGGGACTCACGGCGGTGGTGGCCAAGACCTCCGCCGGCGCCGTGGAGCATATGCCCGTGGCCAGGGTGTCCAATCTGGTGGGTGCCATGGAGCAGCTCAAAAAAGCCGGGGTGTGGATCTACGGCACCGACGCCGCCGGGAAAACCGACCTCTACCACGCCGATTTGAAGGGGCCTGCGGCCATCGTCATCGGCTCGGAGGGCTACGGCATGAGCCGGCTCGTGGCCGAGCGGTGCGACGTGCTCTTGTCCATCCCCATGAAGGGCAAGATCAATTCCCTCAACGCCGCGTCGGCAGCGGCGGTGATGCTCTACGAGGCCGTGCGCCAGAGACTGTAGGGGCAAAGCCTCCCCTTGAGGGGAGGCTTGAGATGGTGCAGAATCCAAAGCCTCCCCTTGAGGGGAGGTGGCGCGCGTAGCGCGACGGAGAGGTGTTTGGGCAGCTGCGATTCTCAAAGGCCTTCCGCAAAACGCCACTGCGGTCACACCTCTCAGTCAGCCTTCGGCTGCCAGCTCCCCTCAAGGGGAGCCCTTGGGTGCGGACGGCAACAACACGCAAGATTGGAGAACATTTCATGGACAATCACCAGGAGCAGGAGCTACAACTCAATACCGACGCTTCTGCCCCGGAGGAGGAATACTCCCTAGAGGACATCATGCGGGAATTCGGCTCCTGGAC
>DVGD01000004.1 GCA_018712905.1 Candidatus Avoscillospira stercoripullorum
GGTTCCAAATCAAATTTTACAAGGAGGAAGACTCATGAAGAACTTTCGCAAAGTTCTGGCTCTGGTGCTCGTCGTGGCTACCCTGTTTAGCTTCGTCGCGATGACTGCCAGCGCCAAGGAGTACACCGACGCTGACAAGGTCAGCTATACCGAAGCCGTCGATGTGCTCACCGCCATTGGCATCCTGAATGGCTATACCGATGGCACCTACAGACCCACCAACACCATTGCCCGTGCTGAGATGGCCAAGATGATCGCTGTCCTGGCTAACGCTGGCAAGGACAACATCGGCGACCTGTACGCTTCTGCTTGCAAGTTTGCCGACATGACCGGCGACGCTGTCTGGGCGAAGAGCTACGTTGCTTACTGCAACCAGATCGGCATCGTTGCTGGCCGCAATGCCACCACCTTTGATCCCTACGGCAAGGTGACCGGCGTTGAGACTGCCAAGATGCTCCTCTGCATGATCGGCTTTGACGCCAAGGCTCAGGGCTACGTTGGCACCAACTGGCAGGTCAACGTCATGCGCGACGCTGAGAAGCTCGGCCTGCTGAACGGCTTTGCTGCTGACTACAAGATCGAGAAGGCCATCACCCGTGAGGAAGCTGCTCAGATGATGCTCAACGCTCTTCTGGCTCCCATGGTTGTCGGTACTGTCTCTGACAACATCGTCAACATCAGCAACGCTGTGTGGCTGAACGCCAACGGCATCAAGACCGTTACCATCACCCTGACCGATGCTGTCACCGTCTATGACTGCTATGTGCTGTATGGCAACGTGCTGGTCAGCAACGTTCCCGTGTGGACCAACTTCGGCGGCCTGGATGTGACCAAAGCGCAGGATTGCTATGGCAACCCCGTGACCAAGTGGTCCTTCACCAACGAGTATGGTAAGGAGATCTGGTCTGCTGAGTATGCTCATGCTTACGACTTCTACTATACCGACAAGGCCACCATCAAGACCGACCTGGACAAGCTGGGTTCCGTCAACAGCTACAAGCTGTATGAGGACGGCAAGCGGACCAAGTACTACACCGACACCGTGAACAACAAGACTGCTTTCTATGATGCTGTCGTTGCTGCTTCCGGCAAGGGCGTGGAGACCAAGGTCTACCTGCTGAAGAGCATTGTTCCTCCCGTTGACAACAAGAGCTCCGCTACCGTTAAGGTTGACGTGATCGTGACTGTGAAGAACACCTACATCGGCGTGGTTGACTATGTCAACAAGGCTGCTGGTACCTTCACTCTCAACACCAACAAGACCTTCTCCAACGCTGGCTACGGCTTCGCTGAGGACGATGTCGTTCTCTACTGGCTGTGCAGCGGCGACGAGACCCTGCATGACGCTGAGGTTGCCACTCCTGTCAATGCCGACGTGACCCGCACTTACTTTGCCACCGCCGGCCAGAATGACTCCTACATCGTTGCCAGCGGCAAGACCTACAACTATGCTGAGAACCTGGGCAACTACGTTGCCGGCACCGGCCTCAAGGCCACCCTCATGGGCGAGACTGAGAACAAGGCTGAGGGCAACTACGACCTCTACCTCGACAAGTTCGGTTACATCATGGCTTGGGTCTATGCTCCCGAGGCCACTGAGTATGGCTACATCTACCTTGAGGAAGGTTCCGGCCTGATCCACTATGACAACTGGACCAGCGGCGGCAAGTACACCTACACCGCTACTGCTACCACTGTCGACTTCGACGCCAAGGTTACTGCGAATGACGCCATCGATGAGGATGCCTTCAATGAGCTGAAGAACACCGAAACCGGCAGCAAGCACGGCGTGCTGATCCAGTACTCCGTCAACGGCGAGCGCAAGGATCACTATCGTACCGCTACTCTCGTGACCAGCAACGACATCTACATCTCCAAGGCTGACGGCAACATGTACCGCGGCAATGGTGCTGTGGCCTTCGCTGCCGACGAGAACACCAAGTACCTGGTTCGCACCTACGACTTTGGTGCTGCTGACTACAAGTACACTGCTTACACCTGGAAGACCCTGCCCTACAACTTCTGCGGCAAGCTCTCCAACATTGATGGCAACAATGTTGTTGCGAACATCCAGTTCTTCACCGAGAAGAACACTGCTGGCCAGGATGTTCTGACCTATGTGTTTGTCAACGCGCTGTACACCAACAGCACGCCTGTCAATGCCTTCATCATCAGCAAGACTGCCAACATCTCTGACGATCTGTATGTTGACGTCATCGGCGACTACGAGGCTTATGACGCTGTCATCGGCGGCAAGAGAGCCATTCTGGCTGTCACCGACGACAACAATGCTAAGATCGCTGCTGGCGCTTGGCTCAACAAGGCTGAGCTGACTGTCATCGACCTGCTGGATGACAACGTGCCTGTCTATGCCACTGTGAAGCCTGTTGATGCCGACACCACTATGGGCACCAGCGACAATGCTTGGGTCTACGAGGGCGGCAAGATCTGGCTGTATGGCAACGCCACCGGCGATATGAAGAAATCCTACACTGTTGCTGAGGGCTTCTTCGCTGTGGTTGCTCACGAGAATGCTGATCTGGACGGCTATGACTACGAGCTGATCACCGATCCCGCTGAGATCAACGACTATGTCGAGGTTGACAACGGCACTGTGACCACTATCATGCCTGAGGGCTACTCCGATGTGACCTCTTGGGCTGTTGACAACAACGGTGCTATGACCGAGCTCTATATCGTTGTGGATCGCAACCCCAAGAACCCCTAATTTCACACTGCTGAGATTAGCAAGTAAGTAAAGAACGGCCTCCCGGAAACGGGAGGTCGTTTTTTGCGCCTAGGCACCGTAGGGCGGCATGCCCTCATGCCGCCGCCGCTTCCAGGCTGCTTGTGCGCCGCGGGTCAATCAGAGATTCAGCTCAACTTCCAATATTACCGTAGGGGCGGGGTTTATCCCCGCCCGTGCCCCGGTGCGTTCGGCGGGAGCCTTATGGAAATCGACGATACCCTTCGGGCGGGCATAAAGCCCGCCTCTACAGCCTCGTGCCCGGCTTTGTGGCAGAAGTACAGCAGCAGTTTCGAAAGTGCCAGCCCGGGCGCATATAAAATGCGCCCCTACACCGGGGCGGAGATGCACAGCGCCCAAGGCTCCCCTGTGAAGGGGAGCTGGCATGGCGAAGCCATGACTGAGGGGTTGTCAGCTGGCGATTTCGGAAATTCTGATCCCCTCCGTCAGGCCTTTGGCCTGCCACCTCCCCTTGGTCACCAAGGTGAGGCTTTTTACCCCTGGAACCCATTGGCAATGAAAAATCTTTTTCGCGAAAGGAACCTTTTGCACCTTGATCTCGTCTATATTGATGTAAAATACGGAATGCACCGGGCAATGTGAAGAAATTATGAATTGTTGTCGGGGGGCTTCCCCAAATGACGAATCTGTGCTAGAATAGGAGCATCGATTCCCATCACCATTTGAATACTTGAAAGAGGTGTAAAGACATGAAAAAAACTTTTTCCAGAGCCTTTTCCCTACTTTTGGTTCTGGCACTGCTGGTCAGCGTGATTCCTACTGCGCTGGCTGCAAATGACCTTTCCTTAACTGCGGGGAAGAGTACTCTGACAAAAGATGAAACTACCACTGTTAGCGCTTCGGTTGCAGCTGGCATAACGCCTGCGCTTCCTTCTGAGGGAGTAACCTGGGACTGGAGTGTGAGCGGTAGCGCCTCAATTGAGGGTGAAAAAACCAGCTCCAGGATCACCATCAAAGCAGGCGAAGTGACTGGGACTGAGGCAGAGAATGTTACTGTAACAGCTACCGCCAGCTTTAAAGCCAATGACGGAATTAAAGACATCGATTATACCTATACAGGATCTACGACCATTCAGGTTACTCCTGTGTCTGCTCCCGCTGAAAACCCCACGCTTGTCGTGAAGGCTTCCTCGAATACTGTAGAGGTAGAAGGAACTGTTACCCTGACTGCTTCCTTTGTAGACGGCAATAATAAGCCTGTGACTGTGAACGATCCGCAAATTACTTGGTCTTATACCGGCGATGTTGTGACTCTCCCTGAAACAAAAACCGGCACCTCTATCATTGTAACTGCTGCGAAGTTCGGCACTGCTACGGTTACTGCCACCTGTGCGGAAGCTGCGAACGGTTCTGCTGAGGCTACCATTGAGGTCAGCAAGAAGAGCGTAACCGCGAGCATCACGGATATGCCCATTGCCAATACCCTCAAGCTTGCTGAGACGGCAGACCTGGGTATTAGTCTGGGTGATGTGACGGGCATTGCGCCTGCAACTGCATTGAATCAAAAGTGGTCGAGCAGCGATACAAAGGTTTTGACTGTGGATCAGACTACCGGCTTGGTGACCGCGGTCGGCACCGGCTCTGCAACTGTCTCTGTAGAAATTTCTCTAAATTCTGATGCTGCCGCCGACTATCAGCTGGCGGGGGCTAACTCCGACGGTAAGGTAACGCTGAACTCCCAGACCATTACCGTCAAGCAGGGCGGCATTACCCTCAATAAGTATGCTGACTCCATTAAGACTGGCAGCAGCGGATCTCTGACTTTCACCATCTCCACCACTACGGATCTGCCTGACGGTGTGAGTGCTTCCAATGTGGAGTATACGTATGTCAAATCTGCAAAAGGCGGCAATGGCACCGATGTGTCTGTAGAGATTAAAAATGGCGTTGTCTACGTGACCAATCCCAGAGGGGTTGGCGTTGTGACCATCACGCTGCAAGCCAAGGATAAGTCCACCGGCGTTATTTTTGCTGAGCAGGATATCACCGTTGGCGTCTATACGGAAGGCACGGAGATTTCTGCCAAGATTAAGCCCACCATTTCTACCTTTGACTTTGATCAGACAAATGTATTTTCTTCGGTTTCCATTGATGGTATCTCCAAAAACAGCAATCAGTCTTTGCAGGCGCTAATTACCGGAAACGCGGCCTATGTAGACATTGAGATGGAGTGCAACAAGAGCGTGCTCTCCCTCTACTACAATGGTTCCAGCAAGGTTACCACCAAAGTCAGCGCTCAATATCTGGATAATGTCAAGGCAACCGTGAACACCAATGCCAGCGGATATCAGACGATTCCCTACACCTGGTATGGCGCCAACGGCGTGATTGTTGCCAAGGGAACGATGTATCTGTGGGTCAGCGAAAGCACCGGTGATATCGTCTACAATACCAGCTACAAGGAAAAAGTTATCTTTGATTCCTCCGATTTTAAGGATTTCTGGAAGAAGAAGGTTGCGGACAAGACTGTCAGCGGAGAGCTTTCCTATGTCTCCTTCCCGGATATGTCTGTAGGCTCCATGCCCAAGTACGGCAAGATGTATCGCGATACCGCTTGCAGCGATGTCCTGGATAAAACCGCTTCCTACTATATTATCAACACCAGCACTGGATATCGTCTGGACAACGTGACCTACAAGCCCGACAGCTCCATCACCTCGCCTGTGACCGTGCAGATCCCCTTCACTGCCTACAGCACCGGCACTGCTACGACTCGCGACAGTGTCAGTGGCGTGATCGTTATCAACATTAACCAGGAGACGACCACCATTACTTCCTATGGCGTGCAGTTTGGCAACGGTACCAACTCCATTGCCGACTACATTGTTGATACCTTCAAGACCAACACCGGCGAAGTGCTCAGTTATGTGACCTTCCCGTCTCTCTCTGCCTCCACCGGCAAGCTGCTCTATGACTTCTCCGGCGTGCTGGATAGCCGCGAAGTGCTCAGCACCTATAAGTTCTATTACAATGGCTCCAAGACGGATCTCGATCTGGACGACGTGGTCTTCGTGCCCCGTGCCGGTCTCTACGGCGAAGTAACCCTCTATTACAAGGCGTATAATGCTTCTGCCACCAAGGAATACTCCGGCACCATCGTCCTCAATGTGAAGCAGAAGACCAAGTCCGCTGAGTTCTCCGACGTGGGCACCTCCCTCTCCTGGGCTGCCGACTCTGTGGACTTCCTCAACTACGAGGGCATTGCCGAGGGTTCGGGCGGCAAGTACAGACCCTCTGCCTACATCACCCGCGGCGACTTTATGCTCATGCTCTACCGCGCCTTCCTGGAGGACGAGCACAAGAATGACTCCATCACCTCCAACTTCTCCGACGTGGTCAAGGGCAGCGATACCTACTCCAAGGAGACCTACCAGGCCGTGGGCGTGGCCAAGAAGCTGGGTATCGCCCAGGGCACCAACGGCAAGTTCAACCCCAAGAGCTATATCACCCGCCAGGAGGCCATGACCCTCATTTACCGCACCCTGGACGAGGTGAACTACGATCTGGAGTACACCGTCTCCACCACCACCTCCAGCTTCAAGGACTATAGTTCCGTTGCCTCCTACGCCAAGACCGCCATTTCCGACCTCATCGGCCATGGCATCGTCATCGGCAACAACAGCAAGATCAATCCCACGAGCAACATCACCCGCGCCGAAATGGCCGTGATCCTCCACAGAGTGCTCACCTATTGATCCTTAGCGCAATCCCCATCCCCCGCCGGAAACCCCGGCGGGGGATTTTTGCGCCGCCCCAAAGGCTCCCCTGTGAAGGGGAGCTGGCAGGCCGCAGGCCTGACTGAGGGGTTGTCAGCTGGCAGTGACCGGCAGCTCTGATCCCCTCCGGCGCACTATCGTGCGCCACCTCCCCTTGGGCACCAAGGGGAGGCTTGCGGACGGCCAATGGCCGCCCCTACGGGAGGAAAGGCTGTAGGGGCGCATTGTATATGCGCCCGGGAAGGCACCTTTGAAGTCGCAACTGCCGCGGGCGGATATATAATCCGCCCCTACGGGTGCGCAGCGAGCCTGTGCGCGATTTCCAACACGTCTCCCGAACGGATGCGGGCACTTTTTGTGGAAATGGGGAAAAATCCTGGGATTTTATCAAATAATCTTGCAAATTTTTAGGGACTGTGCTAGAATTTACGCGAAATTAAAATAGAATTTAATTTAGGATGAAGAGGCGTACATGATGAGCAAACGGTTCTTTTCTTCGCGCAAAGAATGGCTCTCCCTGGTGCTGGCGCTGCTGGTGCCCGTTTACCTCGAAGTGGTGCTCCATCTTTGCATTTATCAACAAGTCAATGAGCGGATTATCTTCCCCATTCTCTTCGGCCTCAGTGCCGGCGCGCTGATTTTTGCGCTGTGCGCTGTCCTGCCGCCCAGAGTGGGGAAGTGGGCGCTTTGCGTCATCCTCGGCGCGGTGACCTTCTATTTTGAAATTCAGCTGGTCTACAACTCCATCTTCGGCGAGTTTATGCCCATCTCCCAGTTCGGCATGGGCGCCGGCGCCGTGGTGAATTTCTTCCATCAGATGCTTTATGGCATCTGGCAGGCCATGCCCATGGTGCTCTTGCTTCTCGCGCCGGCGGTGGCTACCATCGTCCTGGCGGCCAAGGGCGTGTTCTCCCTGCCCAAGCTCCGGTGGTACCGTCCCGCGGCAGCCGTGGCGGCCTTCGTACTGCTCCACTTCGGCACCCTGGCGGTGATGGCCGCCGGCGGCGACGGCCCCTACACGGTCTATGGCCTGTACACCTCCGCCGGTACCGGCACCGAGGTGAGCGTCCACAACATCGGCCTTCTCTCCACCACCCGCCTGGAGTGCAAGTACATGCTCTTCCCGCCCGAGGGCAACGAGCAGGCCGAGCTCACCATCTCCCTGGGCACCACCGACTACGACGTGGACACCACGGAGTATAATGTCCTGGACATCGACTTCGACGCGCTGGAGGAATCCACCTCCAACGAAGCCCTTAAAGCCCTCGACCGCTACTTTGCCGCCGAGGAGCCCACGGAGAAGAACGAATATACCGGCATGCTGGAGGGCTACAACCTCATCACCATCTGCGCCGAGTCCTTCTCCAGCAAGCTCATCGACCCCGAGCGCACCCCCACCCTCTACAAGCTGGCCACCAATGGCATTCTCTTTGAGAACTACTATGGCTCCTGGGGCTCCAACACCACCAACGGTGAGTACACCTTCTGCATGGGCAACTACCCCGACATGTCCCGCAGCAAGGCCGCGGCCAGTTTCTTTGCCTCCCAGGAGAATTACCTGCCCTTCTGCCTGGGCAACGCCTTCACCCGCGAGGGCTACCAGACCTGGGCTTACCACGACTACTCCGGCGAATACTATTCCCGCCGGGACACCCACCCCAACATGGGCTACAACTTCCAGTCCGCAGGCGACGGGCTGGACATCGAGATCAACTGGCCTTCCTCGGACCTCGAGATGATGGAGGCCTCGGTGGACGACTACTTAAGCAGCGACCAGCCCTTCCACGCATACTATATGACCTTCTCGGGACACTATCAGTACGACTGGAACAACCCCATGAGCCTCAAGAACAAGGCCATGGCCGAAAATCTCCCCTATTCTGAGGCGGTGCAGGCCTACGTCGCCTGCAACAACGAGCTGGAGAAGGCGCTCACCTACCTGATGGAGCGGCTGGAGGAGGCCGGCGTGGCCGACAAGACCGTCATCGTCCTCACCAACGACCACTACCCCTACGGCCTCACCATCGACCAGTTCAGCGAGCTGGCCGGGTACGAGGTGGACGAGACCTTTGAGAAGTTCCGCAACTCCTTTATCTGCTACATCCCGAACATTGAGCCCATCGAGGTGGATACCTACTGCTCCACCGTGGACATCCTGCCCACCCTGTTGAACCTCTTCGGCCTCAACTACGATTCCCGCCTCCTGGCCGGACGGGATATCCTCTCGCCCCAGGCCTATGACATGGCCGTTCTCTCCGACCAGAGCTTCGTCACCGAGAACTACGGCTTCAACGCCGCCACCGGCGACGTGGAAATCTTCACCGAGGGCTACGAGCTGGACGAGGAGGATCTCCTCTGGCGCCAGACCGTGATCCAGAACCAGTTCCAGTCCTCTCTGGACATCCTCAACCAGGACTACTATGCCCACGTTTTCCCCGACGGCAACGAGTTTGACGACGAGGAGGAGCACAACGAGGAGGCCTCCATGGAGGTGCCCTTTACCGACATCCCCGAGGGCAAGAGCCTCGATCCCATCACCTTCCTCTGGGGCAATGGCTACATGGATCCCATCTCCGCGACCAAGTTCGGCTATGACGTGAAGACCACCTACGTCGAGCTTCTGGACACCCTCTACCGCATGGCCGGTTCGCCCAACATGGACAACACCTGGGTGGACATGGGCTCCACCCGCCCCATCACCGGCAAGTATCTAAACTGCGTCAAGTGGGCGTCCAGCATCGGCATCCTCTGCCGCGATATTGAGACGCTCTCGTCCTACACGCCCCTCACCCGAGTGGACGCCTGCGTGACCTTGCTGCGCTACGCCAAGCTCCAGGGCTATTCCGACGCCGTGGACGATGAAGCCCTTCTCGCCCAGATGGCCGCCCAGCACCCGGAGTTCACTGCGGAGCAGTGCCGCGCCCTCCACTGGTGCTATAACCACCTGATCATTCAAGGAAGCGGCGGCAAGATCCTCTCCATCATGGATAGTAACCCCGAGCTCAGCCGCTATTCCCTGGCCAAAATGGTCTATCACCTCTGGCTGTACGTCTTTGACGGCAGCCAGGGCTAAAGGAGCCGGATATGGAACGCTTGCTGGAAGTCTGCGTGGACTCCCTGGAGTCCGCCCTGGCCGCCCAGGAGGGCGGCGCCGACCGGCTGGAGCTGTGCGGCCACCTGTCCATCGGCGGCGTGACGCCGTCCCTCGCCCTCATCGAAGCGGTGATGGCGCAGGTGACCATCCCGGTGAATGTGCTCATTCGGCCGCGCTTTGGCGACTTCTGCTTCACCGGCGCTGAGAAACAGCAGCTCCTCAGGGAGGTGGCGCTGTGCCGGGACGTGGGCGTCCACGGCATTGTCCTCGGGGCGCTCAACCCCGACGGGCGGCTGGACGAGGAGCACCTGGCCGCCTCCATGGAGGTGGGCGGCGGCAAGCTCTCCCACACCCTCCACCGCGCCTTTGATCTCTGCCGCGACCCCATGGAAGGGCTGGAGACTGCCGTGGCGCTGGGGTTTGACACCATTTTGACCTCCGGCCAGCAGGCCAGGGCCGTGGACGGCATCGGCCTGCTGCGGGATCTCAACCAGCGGGCAGGGGAGCGCATCGCCATTCTGGCCGGCAGCGGTGTAACGCCGGAGAATATGCCCCTCCTCCACCGGGAGACTGGGATCCGGCAGTTTCACTTCTCGGCCAAGGTTACCCGCCCCAGCCCCATGGTCTTCCGCCGTCCCGGTGTGCCCATGGGACTGCCCCTGGCCGACGAATACGAGAGAACCTGCGCTGACGCCGAAACCGTCGCCCGGGCGAAGGCCGTCCTCCTGGGACTATTTTGAAATTTGCACAAATTTCAGGAAAGACCTTTGTAGGAAGGCACAAATCATTGGGATAATCCAGAAAAAATGTTGACAAATTGTGAATAACTTGCTATTCTAGATCCATCGAGAATACCTCTTTGGATTGTTACTGTACGGCAGGCAAGACCATATTCCAGGCACCATCCCTTTTAGAAGAGGGCGGTTCTTTGGGTATGGTCTTTTTGCTTTCCTGCTCGTTTTACCCGTGCAAGGAGGGACAGTACGATGCGGGTAGTCAAGTGCATCAATAACAACGTGGTCATTTGCGCCGATCGAAGCGGCCGGGAACTGGTGGCCATGGGGTGCGGCCTTGGCTTTTCACTCCGCGCCGGCGACCTGGTGAACGAAAGACGCATCGAAAAGCTCTTCCGCATGGAAAATCCTGAGGAGACGAAAAAGCTCACCGATCTATTTGCCAAGCTGCCGCCCAAGGAGATTGAGCTCTGCAGCCGTATCGTGGATAAGGCCACCGAGGACTTGGGGCAAAAGCTCAGCCCCAGCGTGTACCTCACCCTCACCGACCACGTCTGCTTTGCCATTGAGCGAAGCCGCCAGGGAACCGTGTTTCAAAATACCCTGCTGCCCGAGGTGCGCACCTTCTACCCCCGGGAGTTCGCATTGGGGAAGTACGCCCTGGAGCTCATCGAGCGGGAGTTGGGCATCCATTTTCCCGATGACGAGGCCGCCAACATCGCGTTGCACCTGGTCAATGCCGAGTTTGAAAATTCCCTCAGCGACACCCTCCGCATCACCCAAACCATCCACGATATTCTCGCCATGCTCTCCGCCAACCGCACCATCGCCTTTGACACCCAGAGCGAATTTTACAGCGAGTTTTCCGTGCAGCTCAAGTTCCTGGTGTTTCGCGCCTTCTCCAAGTCCTTTTATAATCGGGAGGAGGGGCTGTTCGTCCAGGCGGTGGAGCGGGTCTATCCCCGGGAATTTGCCTGCGCCAGGGAGATCTCCCGGGTCTTGCAGCAGCGCTGCGGCGCCGCGCTGCCCCAGGCGGAGATGGCATTTTTGGCCGCCAGCCTCCACCGCACCTGCCGGGCAATCTGACTGTGTTGAAACTTTTTTTACATATGTGCACCGAGAAGAAAGGATGAATGACCATGGGTATATTTGACAAGCTGTTTTCTGGAAAGCCCAAGGAGATGGAGCTGGGCGCTCCTGTGGCCGGTGAGGCCGTGCCGATTCAGGAGGTAAAGGATCCCACCTTCGGTGATGAAATCCTCGGCAAGGGCATGGCCATCAAGCCCACCGGCAACCAGATCGTCGCCCCCTGCGACGCCACGGTGGATCTCATGTTCGAGACCGGCCACGCCGTGAGCCTCAAGGGCGACAACGGCGCTGAAATCCTCATCCACGTGGGTCTGGAGACTGTGAGCCTTGGCGGCAAGCACTTCAAGACCATCGCCAAGACTGGCGACCATGTGACCAAGGGACAGCTCCTCATCGAGTTTGACCGCGAGGCCATCGCCGCCGAAGGCCTGGACACCATTACCCCCATGGTGATCTGCAATACCCCCGACTACCATGCCGTCACCGCCTACACCGGCAAGACTGTGGCGCCTGGCGACACGGTGCTGGGTCTGGTGAAGTAAGGAAGGGGTGCGAGAAATGCGGGAAGGAACCGGCCGGCCGGTATTCTCCGGCGTTGCCATCGGCAAAGCCTACGTCTATTTCCCCCGCCAGAGCGAGCTGCCCGCCTCCTGCGGCGACAGCGAGATCGAACTGAAAAACTTCAACGCCGCCCGGGAGACCGCCCGGGAACAGCTCCAGGCGCTCTTTGAGAAGACCCGCCGGGAGATCGGCGAGGAACAGGCCATGATTCTGGACGTGCAGATCATGATGCTCGACGATTTGGACTTTGTCGAGAGCGTCCAGGAGATGATTGCCGGCGGCGCCAGCGCCGCCCAGGCCGCCCATGAGACCGGCGACGCCTTCTCGGCTGCCTTCGCCGCCATGGATGACGAGTATATGAAAGCCCGCGCCGTGGATGTCAAGGACATGGCGCGGCGGCTGGTGGACATTCTCTGCGGCGGACGCTCGGGGTTCCAGATGGAGGAGCCGGGCATCCTCATCGCCGAGGATCTCACCCCCAGCGAGACGGTGCAGCTGCCCAAGGACAAGATCCTGGCCTTTGTGACCCGCCAGGGCTCCTCCAACAGCCACACCGCCATCCTCGCCCGGATTATGAACATTCCCTCTCTGGTGCAGGCGCAGATTGCCCTCTCCCCGGAGATTGACGGCAAAATGATGATTGTGGACGGCTTTGAGGGCAGATACTATATCGAGCCCGACGAGGAGACCCAGGCCGCCATGACGGAAAAGCGCAAAAGAGCCCTGGAGCACAAGCAGGCATTGGAGCAGTACCGCGGCAAGGAGAGCGTGAGCAAATCCGGCAAGAAGATTCTGCTCTGTGCCAACATCGGCTCTGCCGACGACGTGCGCTACGTCCTGGAGGGCGACGCCGAGGGCGTGGGCCTGATGCGCAGCGAATTCTTGTACCTGGGGCGGGAGGACTTCCCCACCGAGGAGGAGCTCTTCGAGGCATACCGCTCCGTGGTGGAGCAGCTCAAGGGACGCCCCCTGGTGATCCGTACGCTGGACATCGGCGCCGACAAGCAGTGCGACTACTTCGGCCTGGAGCACGAGGAAAACCCCGCCCTGGGCTACCGGGGTATCCGCATCTGCCTCACCCGGGAGGACATCTTCCGGCCGCAGATGCGCGCCATCTACCGCGCCGCGGCCTTTGGCCCCGTGAGCGCCATGTTCCCCATGATTATCTCCGTGGACGAGGTGCGCAGAATCAAGGAATTCTGCAAATCCATCCGTGAAGGGCTGGTGGCCGAGGGCATTCCCTGCGGCAAGGTGGACTTGGGCATCATGATCGAAACGCCTGCCGCCGCCGTCATCAGCCGGGAGCTTGCCAAGGAAGTGGCCTTCTTCAGCGTGGGCACCAACGACCTCACTCAGTACACCCTGGCCATCGACCGGCAGAACGCCAAGCTGGACGCCTTCTATGATCCCCACCATCCTGCGGTGATGTCTCTCCTCAAGACCATTGTGGAAAGCGCCCATGCAGAGGGCATCTGGGCGGGCATCTGCGGGGAGCTGGGCGCCGATCTCACCCTGACGGAAACCTTCCTGGAGATGGGCTTCGACGAGCTCTCCGTCTCGCCGGGCAGAATTCTCGAGCTAAGGAAAAAAGTTTGTGAAAGCGAGGTCTAATCCATGAAAGAAATCAAATATATCATTACTGACCCCCTGGGCATCCATGCCCGTCCCGCCGGCATGCTGGTGAAGGAAGCCGGCAAGTGCCTGTGCAATGTCACCCTCTCTGTGGGCGGCCCCGCCGTGGACGCCAAGCGGATCATGGGCGTGATGAAGCTGGCTGCCAAGCAGGGCATGGAAATCACCATGACCTTCGACGGTCCCGACGAGGAGACCGCGGCGGCCAACCTGGAGGCCTTCCTCAAGGCCAATCTGTAACCCCTTTTGCGGCAACGTGGGGCGGCTGTGGGCCGGCCGCCCCCTGCTGAATAGAGAAAACCTGTATCGATCATTTTTAGAAAGAGGAGGAATAATCTTATGATGAGATTCCTGCAGCGCTTGGGCAAGTCTTTGATGCTGCCCGTGGCGTGTTTGCCCATTGGCGGTATCCTCATGGGTATCGGCTACTGGATCGACCCCGCTGGCTGGGGCGCCAATAGCGTGCTTGCCATGCTGCTCATTAAGGCTGGCGGCATCCTGATCGACAACATGGCCATCCTGTTTGCCCTGGGCGTCGCCATTGGCATGTCCAAGGATCAGGAGGGCACCTCCGCCCTGGCAGCCATCATCTCCTGGCTGACGGTGCAGACCATGCTCAGCGCTGGCGTGCTGTCCGTGGTCATGGGCGTGGCGGCTGAAGAAGTCCCCGCTGCCTTCGCCAAGATCAACAACCAGTTCATCGGTATCTTCTGCGGCCTGATCTCCGCGTTCTGCTATAATAAGTTCTATCAGACTAAGATGCCGGACTTCCTGGGCTTCTTCGGTGGCCGCCGGTTCGTGCCCATCATGACCGTGGTGCTCACCCTGGTGGCCTGCGTCCCGCTGTACTTCGTGTGGCCTGTGGTTTACAACTTCCTGGTCTGGGTCGGCGAGAGCATCATCGCCCTGGGTGCCGTGGGCGCCGGCGTGTACGGCTTCCTGAACCGGCTCCTCATCCCCGTCGGCCTGCACCACGCCCTCAACAGCGTGTTCTGGTTTGACGTGGCCGGCATTTCGGACATCGGCAAGTTCTGGGGCTCCATCGAAGGCGGCGTGAAGGGCGTGACCGGCATGTATCAGGCCGGCTTCTTCCCCGTCATGATGTTCGGCCTCCCCGGCGCGGCTCTGGCTATGTACACCACTGCCAAGTCCTCCAAGAAGAAAGCCGCCGGCGGCATCCTCCTGTCCGCCGCCCTCTGCTCCTTCTTCACCGGCGTCACCGAGCCCCTGGAGTTCTCCTTCATGTTCCTGGCTCCCGCGCTGTATGCCGTCCATGCTCTGCTGACCGGCATCTCCGTGGCCATCGTGGCTGCCCTGCCCATCCGCGCCGGCTTCCAGTTCAGCGCAGGCTTTGTCGACTGGTTCCTGTCCTTTAACGCTCCCTTTGCCATGAATCCCTGGCTGCTCATCCCCATCGGCCTGGCCTTCTTTGTGATCTACTTCGTGGTGTTCCGCATCATCATTGTGAAGATGGATCTCAAGACCGTTGGCCGTGAGGACGACGACACCGCTGCCGAGATGAACATCGAGCTGGGCAGCAGCGACTATGCCGCTCTGGCTGCCGCTCTGCTGGCCGGTGTCGGCGGCGCGGGCAACATTGCCAGCGTGGACAACTGCATCACCCGTCTGCGCCTCGAGGTGAAGGATCGCCTCCTGGTGGACGAGAAGGCCCTCAAGGCCACCGGCGTGGCCGGCGTCATCCGTCCCGGAAAGACCTCCGTGCAGATCATCATCGGACCCAAGGTGCAGTT
>DVGD01000058.1 GCA_018712905.1 Candidatus Avoscillospira stercoripullorum
TGGCCACGTTGGCCAGGGAGGAGCCGGGGCCGAAGATATTCTGCATGGAGAGGTTGACCGACAGCACATTTTCCTGCTGGTTGTAAATCCGAATATCCGGTGCACGGCTGCGGTCATCGGTCATGCCGCAGAAAAAGTTGAAGATCCGGTTTCCCAGGGTGCCGTCGGAGGCGTGCTCCGCCCAGTAGGCCGTGGACTTGGCGCCGGAGAGGGAGGAGAGCACGGCGAGGACGAGGAGCAGCGCCAGCATCGCCGCTACAGCCAGGGGGTGGTTGAGGAAGGCCATGACATTGCCCGCCGGTACCGGCAGCAAAAACAGGCTGACGGAGAGGCCGATGCCGCCTAAGATTCGGAAAATGGCAGTGAGCATGGGCTTCAGCAGGAGCAGCGTAAAGCTGAGGCCGAAGCCCATAAACATGTCGTTCTGCTGAATCTGGGTGTAGAGGTCATAGACGGCTTGCCGGTCGATGACGGCAAAGTCCATGGAGAGCATCTTGTCCATAAATACGCGCTGCACGCATCGCTCGGCGGCGCTTTGGTGATAATTCTGCAAACGAGTGAGCAGCCCGCCCAGCAGGGAGAGCATCCCGGCGCTCCCCAGCGCCAGCACCGCCCAAAAGAGAATTTGCTGTGGGCTCCGGTTTCCGGCCAGCTCCCCCAAAAGCCTAGCGGCAAAGTAGATGGCCGCGTAGCGTTCCGTTTCCTTGACGAGACATAGGAGCGCGGTGAAAATGATCAGACCGGGGCGGATTTTCCACCAGATCTTCATGGCGCGCCAGGTGTTGTGCCATGCCTGGCGCCTGGTGCGTTTTTCATGCGCCATGGCTTTCGCCTCCTTGCTCGTAGTATCGCCGCTGCACGGAAAAGAGCTTGGCATAGCTGCCGCCCCGCTGGAGCAGCGCTTCGTGGCTTCCCTCCTCGGCAATGCTGCCGTTTTCCAGGAGGATAATGCGGTCGCAGAACCGGGTGGAGGCCAGCCGGTGGGAGATAAAGAGGGAGGTTTTTCCCTGGGTCATTTCACTGTACTTGAGGTAGATTTCGCTTTCGGTGATGGGATCCAGGGCGGCGGTGGGCTCGTCCAGCACCAGCACGGCGCCGTCTCGGTAGAGGGCTCTAGCAAGCATCAGCCGCTGGGTCTGGCCGCCGGAGAGCTCCGTGCCGTCGTCGTAGATGGAGCGCCCCAGATGGGTCTTTAGTCCTTGGGGAAGAGCCCGTACCGCGTCGGAGAGTCCGGCGTTTTCAAGGCATTGCCAGACCTTCTCTTCGTCAATGCCCTCCACTTGCTGGGCGACGTTCTCCGCAACCGTCGCTTCCAGCAGGGAAAACTCCTGAAAGACCGCGGAAAACAGCTTGTAGTATGCCCGCCGGTTGAGCTTGCGGATGTCCACGCCGTTGAGGCGCACCGTCCCCTGGGTGGGATCGAGAAAGCCGCACAGGAGCTTGACCAGCGTGGTCTTGCCCGCGCCGTTCAAGCCCACCAGCGCCACTTTTTCGCCCCGGTGGAGGGTGAGGCTCAGATCGTGAATGGTGTCCTCCGCCGCGCCGGGATAGCGGTAGGTGACATGCTCCAGCTGTAGCTCATAGGTTCCGTTCACCGCGTCCGGGATGGGATCGCCGCCGGTGAGCTGAAAGCATTCCGGCCACTCGAGAAATTCCCGCACCACGGAGATCTCCAGGCTCTCCTTGCTGAGCTGAGTAAATTGCTCAAGGATGCCGGTGATCCACTGGGTAAAGCCGCTGGCTGCGGTGAAATAGAGTAAGAACGTGGAAGCGCTGAGCCCCTCCGTCAGCGTGAGGTGGAGAAGATACGCATAGGAAATGCCGTTCCTTAGAAGAGACAGAAGAAAATCCGCCAGATTGGTGAGAAAATAGTGCTTTTCCCGCCGTCTGAGAAAGCTCTCGTAGAGCCGGAAACTCTTCTGCCACACCTCCATGAGCCATGGCTTCAAGCCAAAGATGCGGATGTCCTTGGCAAAGACGCGGGAGGTGACGGTTCTTTTTACATAGCGCATTTCTGCGGTATAGGCGGCCTCCTCTTCCCGGTGGAGATAGCCAAATTGGTTGACCTTCCGGCTTACAAAGTATCCCGCCGCGGTGGTGGCGATGACCACCAGAATGAGCAGGGGAGAGAGGGACGAGAGAAGCGCCAGATAGACGGCAAAGCCCAAAAGGTTGGCGAGAATATTCGTCCAGGTGAGCCAGATATTTTCCGCGGGGCTCTGGTTGTCGTCACAGGCGCTGGAAGCGCGCTCCTTGCGCTGTAAAAAGGCAGTGTCAAGAAGGTTTTCATAGGACGTCTGCGCCATCTTCTCGGCAATGGCCTCGATGAGCTTGATTCGCACCGTAACCCGTCCGAAAAGCTTGTTGAGATCGAAGTATTCCTTGGCCGCCGCAAAGAGGATCAGCGCCCCGGTGAAGATGGCGATGGCGCCCAGGAGCTGGGGAAGGGACGCCCTCAATTCCAACTTTTGGAGAATGCCCGGCGCAATGAGCAGCTGTACCACGGTTTCCCCCGCGGTGGCTGCGGCCAAAATGATGCAAATGGCCAGTACACTTTTAGAGTACCGCCAGGCAAGCTTCACCATATACCAGGAGTTCTGCCAGAGGTTGTATTTTGGTTTTTCGTGCATGATCTCACCTCCAAGCCCAGCATACTGGAAAAATACCCCGGCGGCGCAATCCGGGGACGAATTGCACCGTCCGGGGGACGAACTGCTCAAACCTGGGGAATTAAGATCTCCGTGGTAAAGGCGCCGTCTTCAGAGTTGCGGCTCAGATACCCGTCCAGCCGATCCACAATGGCGTCGATGCGGGAAAGGCCGAAGCCGTGCCCCTCGCCCTTGGTGGTGCGAAAGATCCGCCCGACTTTTTCCTGCTTCTTGGCGGCGGTGAAATTGGTAAAGGAGATGTAGAGCTGGGTGCCCTTCATGTCCATATAGACCCGGATGAGCCGCTGCTCCTTGGGCAGGGGGAGGCTTGCCTCCATGGCGTTGTCGAAGAGGTTGCCGAGAATGCAGCATAGATCCAATTCCGACATGGTGAGCTTCACCGGAATGTGGGCGTCCACCTGCACGGGGATCTCCCGCGCCTTGCAAAGGGAGAGCTTGGAGTTTAAAATGGCGTCTGCCATGGCGTTGCCGGTCTTCACCGCGGTGTCCACGGTGCTGAGGTCGGTGTCCAATAGGTCGAGGTAGTCCCGGATGGCCGGGAGATTCCCTGCCGCGGCGTAGACCTTCATGGCCTGGATGTGGCTTTTATAGTCGTGCCGCCAGCCGCGGATCTGCTTGTACATGGTCTCCACCTCGGCGTAGTGGGTCTCGATGAGCTCCCGCTGGTAGGCGGCAATGCGTTTGTCGATGTAGTTTGCCAAAATTCCCATGGCCTCAAGTCCTCTCGATAATGGCGCGGTTGAGCTTTTCATAGGCGCCCCTGGGCAGGGGGAGAACCGTGCCGTCGGACAACACGATCTCCTGCTTGGTCACCCGCCGGATGAAGAAGAGATTGACGATGAGCGACCGCCCCACGGGGAAAAACCGTCCGTCCAGCTGGGGCAAAAACTCCTTGAGGGGGCGCTTGAGGGTGTAGTCCTCCCTGGCGTGGACGGTGACATAGTTTTGCGCCACGTCGAGGAATCGGATCTCCGCCAGGCGCAGCCGCACGAGCTGGCTGTTCCACTCCAGGGTGAGATACTTGGCATTTTGCGCCAGACGTTCCCGGGCGCGGTCGAGGACGGAGAAGAACTTCTCCCGGTTGACGGGCTTGATGAGATAGTGGAGCGCCCCCACCTCGTAGCCCTCGGCAATATAGTCGGTGTAGCCGGTGATAAACACAATCTCCACGGTGCTGTTGCCCCGGCGGATCCGCTTGGCCATGGTCACGCCGTCCATCCGGGAGAGCTCAATGTCCAGAAGCAGCAAATCGTATTGGGGGCACGTCTCATAGTGGAATAGAAATTGCTCCGCCGAGGGAAACGTTTTGGCCATCGCGGTTTCGCCCCGCGTCTTCGCCCAGGCGGTCAGGAGGGCGTGGACAGCGCTGCGGTCTGTCTCCTGGTCGTCTACTATAGCGGCGGAAATTGCCATGGGATCACTTCCTAAAAAAGCAGCGGACAACATGGCCGCTGCTTTGGATGTAGCGATTAAAGAGAATAATCTTTTTCCTCATACTTGGAAAAGTCCTGGGTTTTGGGGCGGGCGGGGATACGCTTCAAAGGATCATAGCGGAAGCGGCGGCACTGGTGGGAGGCCGGCACCACGCCGCACTTCTGGCAGATCATCTGCTCGTCGTTGATCTTGCCGGCAAAGGCGCAGTAGGAGCAGTAGCGGTCAATCTTTTTCCGAAACAGCATAAAAACACCTCCATCGCTCCCATTATATCTGATATTCCCCCGGATTTCCAGTGGTTATTTTTGTGGTGCAGATGGCCAGGCCGCCCAGGAGGACAATGGAAAGGAGCAGTCCCGCCAAAAGTCCCAAGGGGAGGGGCGCACCGGCTGCGCATGCCTCCGGCAGCGGCAGAAAGGGCGCGACGGCCAGGGCGATGGCAAAGCTGAGTAAGCCCTGGAGCAGCTTCCCCGGCAGGAAGCGCCGACCGGTGAGCCGCTCCTGGGAGAGGAGGGAAAGGGTCTGCATCTGCACGCATACCCCGCCAAAGCCCAGTAGGAGCGCCGCGACAGCAAATTTGAGCTCCACCGGCCAGGAGAGGGCGGAGAGGCGCACCGTGCCCCCGGCCAGCTCCAGCGCGCCCAGCAGCAGGGTAAAAAGCCCGGAGGAGGCGACGCCCTGGGGCACCAGCGCTTGGAGAATGGACGTGACCACCGAGAAGAAGATGACAAACAGGCACACGGAGAAGAAGGACTTCCCCGCCTGCCGCACGCTTTGGGGCAGCGCCTCCCGAAGGGGAAGGGGCGCGGGCTCCGGCCAGAGCCGGAAGGCGGGGCGCGCCTGGGGGCGAAAGAGAATCCCCAGAAGCACGGCGGAGAGCAGGTGAATGGCCATGAGCGCCACGCCCACGGCGGTGCTCTGGAACATGCCCTGTCCTACAACGCCCAGGAGAAAGGCGGGACCTGCGTTGTTGCAGAAGAAGAGGGTGTCCTCGGCCTCCTGCCGGGTGAGGCTCCCCTGGCGGTGGAGGCGGCATACGGCCTGGGCGCCCACGGGATACCCGCCAACTGCGCCCAGGAGCAGCGCCGGTGCCGCTGCCCCGGGCAAGTGGAAGAGGGGCTGCATCCACCGCCCTGCCGCGCGGCTCATGGTTCCGGCGATGCCCAGGCTCACCCAAAGCTCCGTGAGGACGAAGAAGGGAAAGAGACTGGGCAGCAGCGTCCCGGCGCAGAGATCGAGGGCGTCCTTGGCGGCAGCTGCCGCCGCGCCGGGCAGGAGAAGCAGGGAAAGGGCGCAGAGGAACAGCCCCACGGCGCCCAGCTTGGTTGTAAGAGATTTTATGTGCATCCGTCTCACCTCAAAAGAAATCTATGCACACCGGGACAAATCCTTGCCCCTACCGCATAAGAATCCCCCATAGGAGGGGATCATATGAACAAAGCGAGAGAACTCCTGGCGGAAGTGGCCGAGAAAATGGAGCTCCCGGCGGATCTGGCGGCAGGGCTTCCCACCATGGAGCTCTGCGGGTTCCGGGAGTTCAGCATGGAGCCCCACGGCGGGCTGGTGGAGTATGACCGGGCGCGGGTGTCCATTGAGAGCACCCTGGGGCGGGTAACAGTGCTGGGGGAGGACTTAATCATCCGCCGCATGAACCGCCAGCGAATCACCGTGGCGGGGCAGCTGCGGGCGGTGGAGCTTGCGGGGGATGGCCATGGCTGAGTGGAGAGGCTGGCTTCTGGGGGAGGCCACGCTGTCCCTCACCGGCGCGGATCCCGCCTGGGCGCTCAATCGCCTGGCGGCGGAGCGGGTGCCCTTTTGGGCAATCGAGTGGGAGGATGCCTTCACGGTACAGATCACCGTCCCCCGCAGCCAGGTGCGCCGGGCGATTTCTGCCATCGAAGGCGCCATGTGCCAGGCAAAGGTGCTCTCCCGCCGGGGGCTTCCCGGCCGAGTGCGGCAGATCCTCCATCGGCCGGTGCTGCTGGCCTTTCTGATTTTTAATCTGCTGCTGGTGCTCATCCTGCCGCAGTACGTGCTCTTTTATCAGGTGACCGGCAATGAAACTGTGCCGGAGGAGCAGATTTTACGTGCGCTTTCCGATCTTGGCGTGGGCTTCGGCACCTTCGGACCCGACATCAAGCCCCTCTGGATTAAAAATCACATTCTCAATGAGATCCCAGAGCTTCAGTGGATCACCGTTACCCAAAACGGCTGCTGTGCCCAGGTGGTGGTGCGGGAGCGGGTGGAAGAGCCCCAGACGGAGAACCAAAAAGGCTACGGCCATGTGGTGGCCACCCAGTCGGGGCTGATTACCGAGATGTCGGTGCTCTCGGGGCAGGCGCTCTGTAAGGTGGGGGACACGGTTTTGGCGGGGGAACGGCTAGTATCCGGGCTGGTGGACTTGGAGCGCACCTACACGCTCACCCAGGCCAAGGCGGAGATCTATGCGCGCACCTGGCGAAAAGGCGAGGTGGTGACGCCGTCTGCGTATCTTCAAAAGACGCCCACGGGGGACACATTTCATTGCCTCTGGCTGGAGGTCGGAGGGCGCAGCATAAAAATCTTCGGAAACAGTGGAATTTTGGTGGACGATTGTGATAAGATGGTGGAAAGAAAACCGCTGACGCTTCCCGGCGGACTGGAGCTTCCGGTCACGCTGGTGTTGGAGACCTATGTGCCCTATGAACGACATCCCGCCAAGCTCTCGCAGCTGGATGCCCAGCTGCTTCTGGAGCAGTCCGCCGAGGACGTGGTGAAAGAGGACATGGTCGCCGGCGAGATTCTCAAGGAAGACAGCACCCTGACCCTGCGCGGAGGCGTCTATACCCTCCGCTGGGAGATGGAATGCCACGAGATGATTGCCAAGTCGGTGGAACTTGACTATAGCGAAGAGGATTTTGCCCATGATGGAACGAACCGTGAACGCGGAGCGAATGGAGCAGGTGATTGAGGTCTTCGGCTCCTTCGACGAAAACATCCGTAAAATTGAAGACGCCTTCGGGGTGCATGTCATCAACCGGGGCGAGGAGCTCAAGGTGCAGGGCGAGGCGGAAAATGCCGACCGCGGCGCCCGCGCCATCGAAGGTCTTCTGGAGCTGGCCTCCAAGGGAGAGGCCATCGACGAGCAGAAGGTGCGCTATCTCATCGACCTGGTGAAAAGCGGCAACGATGATAAGATCGGCTCCATGGCGCAGGACGTGGTCTGTGTCACAGCCAAGGGAAAGCCCATCAAGGCCAAGACACTGGGACAGCAGAAGTACCTGCGCGCCATTGAGAAGAACACCATCACCCTGGGCGTGGGACCCGCCGGCACAGGCAAGACATACTTGGCGGTTGCCGAGGCCGTGGCAGCCTTCCGCGCCAAGGCCGTCAACCGAATTATTCTGACCCGCCCGGCGGTGGAGGCGGGAGAGCGGCTGGGCTTCCTGCCGGGCGACCTTCAGAACAAGGTCGATCCCTACCTCCGCCCCCTTTACGACGCCCTCTTTGACATGCTTGGCCCCGAGATTTATAACAAATATCTCGAGCGAGGCAATATCGAGGTGGCGCCCCTGGCCTACATGCGAGGCCGAACCCTGGACGACAGCTTCATCATCCTCGACGAGGCGCAGAACACCACCCGCGAGCAGATGAAGATGTTTCTCACCCGCCTGGGCTTCGGCTCCAAAATCGTCATCACCGGCGACGTCACCCAGATTGACCTCCCCCGGGACAAGGTCAGCGGCCTCAAGGAGGCCATGCGGGTGCTCGACGGCGTGGAAGACATTGCCATCTGCCGCCTGGGCGCCCAGGATGTGGTGCGCCATGCGCTGGTGCAGCGCATTGTGGCGGCCTACGACCGATACGAACGGACAAAGCTGCCGCCGGAGAGCGGCGCCAAGAAATTTAAGAGGAAAACGATATGAAATATAAAATCAACATTCGATTCGACAAAAAGCGCCTGGCCAATGTGGGCATGTCCATGCACCTGACCCGCTGCATCACCACGGCGCTTAAGGTACAGCAGGTGAATTTCCCCTGCGAAATCAACGTCCTGGTGACCGATGATGCGGGCATCCGCGCCATCAACAACGCCCAGCGGAACATCGACCAGGCCACGGACGTGCTCTCCTTTCCCATGTTCACCCTGACGCCGGAGCAGCTGCCCGAGGACGTGACGGCCATGATCGACCCCGATACCGGCCGCGTTCCCCTGGGCGACATGGCCATCTCCCTCCAGCGCGCCATGGTGCAGGCTGACGAATTCGGCCACGGCATCAAGCGGGAGCTGGGCTATCTGGCTGTCCACTCGGTGCTCCACCTCCTGGGGTACGACCACCTGGACGAAGGCCCCATGAAGCGGCAGATGCGCCGTCAGGAGGAGACCATCATGGCGCAGCTTCTTTTGACGAGATAAGGGAGGCCGCTATGACAAAAACCGCAATGATTGCCATTTTAGGCCGTCCCAACGTGGGAAAATCCACCCTCACCAATGCCTTGGTGGGGGAGAAGATCGCCATTGTCTCCCACAAGCCCCAGACCACCCGCAATCGAATCTGCGGCATCTTTTCCCGGGGCGAGACCCAGTTCGTGGTGATGGACACGCCCGGCTTTCACAAGCCCAGAACGAAGCTGGGCGACTACATGGTGGGCGTGGTGGAGGAATCCGTGGCCGATGTGGACGCTGCCTTCCTCCTGGTGGAGCCCATCGCCAACATCGGCCAGCAGGAGGAGGCACTCCTTGCCCAGATGAAGGCCGCCCGCGTCCCCGCCGTGCTGGTCATCAATAAGATCGACACCGTGGAAAAGGAAGAGCTTCTATCCGTCATCGCCTGCTATAGCAAGGCGCACGACTTTGCTGCCGTGGTGCCCATCAGCGCCAAAACCGGCGAGGGTGTGGAGGCGCTGATCGATGAGGCGGAGAAGTTTGCCCGTCCGGGGCCGCATCTCTTCCCCGAGGATTCCGTCACCGACCAGCCCGAGCGGCAGATCATGGCCGAGATCATCCGCGAAAAGCTTCTGTGGTGCCTCGACCGGGAGGTGCCCCACGGCACCGCCGTGGAGATCACTCGCTTTTCCGAACGGGACGACGGCATCATTGACCTGGACGCCACCATCTACTGCGAAAAGTCCAGCCACAAGGGCATCATCATCGGCAAGCACGGCGATATGCTCAAGAAGATCTCCACCATGGCGCGCACCGACTGTGAGCGCTTCATGGGCACCAAGGTCTATTTGCAGACCTGGGTCAAGGTCAAGGAGAACTGGCGCGACAGTGATTTCCTAATTCGCAATTTCGGTTATCAATAAGACTGCCAATCATTTTCATGTATTCCCGCCATCCTCCGGCAAATCCTAATGCTATGAAATGGATGGGAGGATGCATCATGGATCGGCAGGACTATTGGAACCAATTTCTCAAAAGCGGCGACCCGATGGCCTATCTCGGCTATTGCGGCGCCGGGAAGGAGGCCGCACGGGATGTACACCAAGACCCTGGGGCTGGTGCTCCGGGAGACGGAATACAAGGATGCCGATAAGCTCCTCACAGTGCTGACCCAGGAGCGCGGTAAGGTGACGATGCGTGCCAGGGGCGTGCGAAGCCGCTCCAGCCGCTTAAAAAGCGGCTGTCAGCTTCTGGCCTATTCCGAGTTTACGGTGTTTGAATCCAGAGGGAAAATAACCGTGGACGAGGCCGTGGCGCAGGAGCTCTTTCTGCCCCTGCGGCAGGACATCGAGCTTTTGTCTCTGGCCTCCTACTTTGCCCAGGTGGCCGAGGTATTATCCCCGGAGGAGGATCCCGATCCGGCGCTTCTCTCCCTCACGCTCAATGCCCTGGCGGCACTCTGCCGCCCCGGCGTCGTGCAGCGGCAGGTGAAGGCAGCCTTTGAACTGCGCGCTGCCTGCCTGTCCGGCTATGAGCCGCTGCTCTCGGGCTGCGTTGTCTGCGGGAGTGAGACGCCCGACCGGTTTTGCATTTCAGGCGGCTTTCTCCAGTGCAGCACCTGCCGCCAGGAGGAGGACATCGGTCTTCGGCTTCCGGTAAGCCCCGGAACCCTGGCTGCCATGCGGTATCTCGCCGCCTGCCCGCCCAAGCGGGTCTTCGCCTTTCAGCTGGGGGAGCAGTCTCTAAAGGAGCTTTCGGACATCGCCGAGACGTATCTTCTCACCCACCTGGAGCGGGGCTTTTTTACCCTGGATTTTTATAAATCCCTGGGTCTTCATACGCCGTAGCGGCATACAGCAAGATCTTTATATTCATGTATATCAAGGAATAACATCATGTGTACATTATCTGATAAATCCATGCAAAAGCTGGAGCTTCCAGCGGTGCTGGAGCTTTTGGCTTCCCAGGCCTCCAGCGAGGAGGCCAAGGCACGCTGCAAGGCCGTTGTGCCCCTCCATGACCGGGAGGACATTCTCACCCTCCAGAAGGAGACCTCGGCGGCCTGCCGGCTCATCAGCATTAAGGGCTCGCCGTCACTTTCCGGCGCCAAGGACGTGAGCGCGTCCCTCGCCCGGGCAGACCGGGGCGGCACGCTTTCCGCCGGGGAGCTTTTAAAAATCGCGGCGGTGCTGCGCTGTGCCCGGCAGGTGAAAAACTATGCCGAGACCGATTCGGTGGCCACGGTGCTCGATCCGCTGTTCCTGCAACTGGTGGCCAACAAGTATCTGGAGGAAAAGATCGAGCGCTCCATTCTCTCCGAGGAGGAGATCGCCGACGCCGCCAGTCCGGAGCTGGCCGATATCCGCCGCCATATCCGCGTCAAGAGCGCGTCGGTGCGGGAATCTCTCCAGAAGATCATCTCCTCGCCCACCTACGCCAAGTACCTCCGGGAACCCATCATCACCATCCGCTCGGATCGATTTGTGGTGCCGGTGAAAAGCGA